>SLGL01000282.1 GCA_007123785.1 Balneolaceae bacterium | reverse complement strand
GAATCGAATGTTAACCAGGGACCTACCCGATAGTGGGTATTATTCTGATTAAGGCCAACGCCATCCCTCATTACAGAGTGAAACCAATTGAACTGTTCCTCTACCATTTGATTCATTGGATTTCCAAAACTGATAACTTCTTCGGAGAATGGTTTTTCCTGGCCGAGTCGATAAGAGATATTCATCAAGTGTCCCAGAGCACTTGAATAGTGACCTTCGAACATGCCTGCATTCACCATTCCCGGATCACCGGCACGACAACAGTTTACAAAACTTCCGGTGTTGCCTCCCGGAGTAATATCTGCTGTTTCAAGATCTAACGGTTCCCTTTCTCCATCCGGTGTAATGTATTCATCCCCGATTATCATCCCGCCATCTTCAAAGTAATACCTGTTTTCAACCCTGCGTTCATAGCCATCATGATCGACATTGCGAATATTCATGAGTACAATTTGACCATTGGGATATTCGGCTATGGAAAACTGTGTATTCGGGGTTTCGCCCTGATCATCCCAGGCATAACGGCCACCCAGACTCATAACACGCGAGGGGTGTACGCCATGCATTTCAGGATCGAGGGACCAAAAAGCAACATCGAGTTGATGAGTACCCTGATTGTTGAGATCTCCGTTCCCTGTGACCCAAAACCAGTGCCAATCGTAATGCACAAAATTTTCATGATATCGTTCAATCATGGCATGACCACGCCACATGTTCCAGTCGAGCCATGGCGGCGGATCGGATGGCTGGCTATGCCCGATTCCACTTCTCGGCTTTGAGGCAAATGCATGAGTGACAGCCAGCTTACCATACCTGCCAGAGTGGATCGTCTTGATCAAATCTGCATATCTTGGGTCACTGCGCCGCTGAGTACCGTGCTGAACAACCACACCGTATTTTCTTGCAGCTTCCAAAGCCACACGTCCTTCATAAAAATCGTGACTGGCAGGTTTTTCGACAAAACAATGTTTTCCTGCCTGAGCAGCCCAAATTACCATCAAAGAATGCCAGTGATTCGGAGTTGCGACGACAATACCATCAACGTTGGGATCGTCAAGTGCATGGCGAACATCGGTACTTAATTTTGGCATTTTACCGGTTTCCTCACGCATTTCCTGTCCTCTGCGAACCAGAAGAATTTTATCAGGGTCAATAATCCAGGCGATTTCAACATTGTCTTGACTGGCAAAGCTTCGCATCAATCCATTACCCCGTCCGTTTACTCCGCACACAGCTAAACGAAGACGATTATTTGCTCCAAGAACGTTCGAAACAGGTGTTAAAAAGGAAAGTGCACCCAGTGCAGCGGATCGCTTAAAAAACTCCCGGCGTTTTATACCAGAATTACCAATGGTTTTATTTTTTTTAGTCATATTAACAGATTTAAAATTTATCCGAGATAACACATGGATGGTTTACATTCTGAATTGCATAGATCAATATTTTAATGTAATAAACAGACCTAAAAGTTCATAATCGCAGTCGGCCTTTCACCCAATGGCCTATCCGTTTCCCGGGAAATCAAAGTGCTTTATCTCTTACTTGCTCAAGAAATCCAGCCAATTTATCAGTAATTTCAGGATATTCTTCCGCCAAATTATTTGATTCTGTAATATCTTCTGAAAGATTGTATAGTTGAGGGTTCGGATCATTCCCAAGTTCCATTCTTGGCCTGGTGTATGGATTCAACCTTGGCCCATCAGCGGGTTCAATATATTTCCAGTTATCTTGAATGATTGATAATGTACCGTTCATATTTTGCTGGATAACAAAATCACGTCCCGTTTGATCTTCTCCTAACAAGGCAGCAAGATGATTTTGACTGTCATAGGTCAGCGGTTCCGGGTTACCATATCCAGCGAATGCTGCCAGAGATTCCAGAATATCAATTTGACTAAAGAGGGCATCGGTAACACCCGGCTGTACCTCATCAGGCCAGTGTACAATAAACGGTATTTTTGTACCAGCCTCATAGGCACTGTATTTCCCGCCTCTTAAAGAACCGGTAGGATCATGGCCTTCAGCATCTTCCACTGTTCCGTCATGATACCCATCATCCAAAACAGGCCCGTTATCACTGGAAAAAATCACAAGGGTGTTATCCGTTAAACCGTACTCATCAAGCTTTTTCATGATTTCACCAACGGTCCAATTCATCTGTATGAGTACATCCCCATAAACACCTATTTCACTCTGTCCGGCAAATCTTTCATGAGGAACTCTTGGGACATGGACATCGTGAGTTGAAAAGAATAAGAAGAACGGGTTCTCCTTGTTTTCATCAATAAATGACAACGCCTTCCTGGTGATCTCATCGGCCATATCCTCATCTTTCCACCGTGCAGAATAGCCTCCTGTCATGTAACCAATTCTGGGTATGCCATTAACGATTGTTTGATCATGCCCAAAACTGGGGTGCATCTTGACTTTTTCATGTGTGCCTGGGTCTATCATATCGTTATTCGGGTATTCAGGATAACTGACAATTTCAGCAGGTGTTACATTTGGATTATATATTGTCGAATCATGTCCAATAGGTTCATGAAAACTGATCTGAATCGGGTCATCAGGATCAAGATCTACAACTCTTTGGTTTTCAACATAGACGGTCGGAACCCTGTCACCCGTTGAAGGAATCAGAAAAGAGTAATCAAAACCGATCTCTTCAGGTCCCGGTTTAATAACATCATTCCAATCCTGGCTGCCTCCAAGCGGGCCTAATCCCAAATGCCATTTCCCGACCACAGCAGTTCTGTATCCAACGCTTTGTAATACAGAAGCAATTGTTGGTTGTTCACTGTTTATGATCATTCCCGCATCACCCGGCGCGATACTTACCCCCTCCACTTCTCCTACACGCCACTCAGGAGGTGTTCTCCAGTAATATTCACCTGTAAGAAGACTAAACCTGGAAGGAGTACAGGTGGCTGACGTTGCATAGGCATTTGTAAACATAAGTCCATTTGACGCAAGTTGATCTATATTGGGCGTTTCTACCCTGGTTGCTCCATAGGAACTTATATCTCCATAACCCACGTCATCCGTGTAGATAATTACGATATTGGGCTTCTTAACTTCAGTATGTTCATTATTTGAATTCGTACAAGAAGATAAAGCTCCAAACAGAGCTATCATTACTATTTTGGCAATGAAGAAATAAGTAGTTCGCATAACTATGATTTTTTAAGTAACATTCGTGAATAAGATTGTTTTTAAACAAATTGAGTTGTCCCGCCTCTTACTAACTTAATATCCATATTTGGTTCATTCGTTTTCCACGCTCCGGCCGTAAAATCAGGGAAATGGATCGGGGTTGCTTCATTTGCTACGGACCATTCACTGAGCATAATCACCGAACTCCATGAAGCCGTATCGTAAACATTCATATCCAATGGAATTCCATTTCTAAGGCAGTCGATCAATCTCCATGTCATTATTGTATCCATACCTCCATGCCCTCCAATTTCCTGGGCTATTTCGCCGACTCGGTTAAAAATTACAGGCGTATATTTTTCTACAGCAGCTTTGAACTCTTCTTCTTCAAGCCAACCTTCATGACTGTTTGCAATTCGGGGTTCGGGATATTTCCGGGCCATTGCATCTGTTCCGCTTAATAAATGAATTCGGGAATACGGGCGTGGTGACGTCACATCGTGTTGAAGCATAATGGTTCGTCCCTGAAAGGTTTTAATGATGCTTGTATTCATATTTCCCCGGAATACATTATCTGCATAATCTTCAAAGAACGGATCTGTTTCAGCGAGCTCCCTGGCTTTTTTTTGCATCATGAAATCGGCGCTGGAAACAGAGACCATATACTTCATTTGATCACCATAGTTGATATTCATTGCCTGTGCAATGCTCCCCAAACCGTGCATCGGGTAAAGATTGCCATTTCTGGTTGCATTTTCCCGAAAACGCCACATATCGGGATGTCTGTTTCTGGCAAATTTTGGACGAATTAACTGATGGATATAGGCACCCTCTCCATGAACCAATTCTCCAAAATATCCCTCTCTGGCCATATTCAGCGTTACCATTTCGAACTCGTCATAACAGACATTCTCCATAATCATACAATGCTTTCTGGTTCGTTCCGATGTTTCTACCAGTGCCCAGCACTCCTCCAGAGTTTGGGCGGCCGGCACTTCAGTGACTGTGTGCTTACCATGCTCCATCGCATAAATGCATATTTTAGCATGTAAATGCCATGGGGTAGAATTTATAACAAGATCAATATCATCTCTTTCACACAGTTGTTTCCATGCATCCTCACTCCCCGTGTAGGTATCTACGGGCTCATCAAAATCTTCGACCACCCTGTTGAGAGCAGCTTCATCTATATCACAAACAGCCCTGATTTCAGTTCCTTCTATTCTTCTGATTCTTCTCACATGACTGCTTCCCCTGTTTCCAACTCCTATAAAACCAATCCGCACCAGGTCAATAGCAGGGGCTGCATAGTTATGCATATTGAAATCCTGTTTATGATCTTTTGTAATAGGATAGGGTACCTTCTCACTGTCACTTCCAAATGCTCCCAGGCCTGTCAGCCCAACTGTTGCAAGTCCGCTTTTTTTCAGAAAGTCTCTTCGATTAAAGTTCATGTTTTATAATATTTTAGTTTAATTAGTGTCGTGTCAATACCCATTGTTTGTATTCAACCCGCAATGTTTTTCATCG
>SLGL01000327.1 GCA_007123785.1 Balneolaceae bacterium | reverse complement strand
GTGGACTTCCCTGAAATTATTTCAGCCATTGCTCCCCGGCCCCTGCTTGTCATCTCCCCGACATTGGACAGGCACGCAGATTTTGAGAACGTAACCGGGAGTATGGATCAGGTCTCAACGGTCTATGGTCTGTTCACTGCTCCTGAAAACCTCCATTTTTTAACCCCGCACGAATTCGACAGGTTTACACCCTCAATGCGAACTAATATAGCGGACTGGTTTGCGAAATTTGCAGATCGTCAGAAGTGATCATCCGATCATTTTATCAATCTCAGTTCGATATAAAATCACAGGCATCGTCAGTTTGAGCCCGCCTGTGCCAAGGCTTCGGGTTTTTCCACAGTGATTGTACCATCAGGCAGTTGATAGTAAATGCGGCCCCGTTTTGCATACACATTCGGTATCCCCAATCTCCGATTTTCTTCCTGGGCTTTACGCACAGCTCTGTTTCCAATTTTGGTGAGCTTGGCTGTAAATTCGAATATATTGCGGTTATTTTTGTCCATAATGTTTTGCCATTTCCTTAAATGTAACGAATAAAGGCTCATCATACACATAAATCTTCTTTTCCTGATAATGGGCGACTTCCTGAAAGCTGTCCTCGGTGTTGTAGTATAACACCCATCGGTCGCTAAACAGTCGGTACTCATTCCAAAAATTGACGATACTTCGTCCAAATCTTCGAACAACATCTTTTTCCGGTACCGGATGACCGCCCTTCTTTACTCTTGTTTGGATCCTTTCGATACAGATGGCTTCGTTGTCCAGGAAAATGAACACAATCGATACAGCGTAACCCAATTCCTTTTGAAATTTTGCAATAACATTCAGGAGTGACTTTCCGGAAAGAGTTGATTCAATCAAAAGGTTTCTACCGTCATAGGCGAAGCGATCAAGGCGCTTGAAAAACTCTTTACCAGCCTCCAAACGTGAAGCCAAAGGATCTTCCGGGTTCAATTCACAGGCGATATCATCGGCGCTTACATACTCATATTCATTCTCTTTCAACAACTCTCTTGCCAGCGTTGTTTTACCGGAACCATTCGGGCCACCAATGATGATGAGTTCTTTATTGCCTGTAGAATGTAGCATAACCAAATATAGGAGACATACTAATAAGCTGAAAACAGAGGGATGCTAACTTTTTTTCGACTTCATCCCGGGAAATATCCACTCTCGGGATTGCTGCTGGGATGTGCCTTTGGTACGTTTGTCCTGAGTCTGACGATAGGCTCTTTATGACGTATTCTGCAATTTTCTTTTAAAATTATATGTTGTACTCAGGTTATTCTTACATTTCGTTATTAACTGACCCAATCCTGCCCCTATGCACAAACCATCTCAAGCAAAAAGAAAACCAACCCGGTTATCAGCGGTTCTTCTGCTGATGCTATCCATATTACTCTTTCAAACATCATTCCTCTATGCACAAACGAGTGAAACCGATCAGCAGGAAATTCGGGAGGCGTACCTTCAGGAATTGCTCGAGCTGATCAGCTCCCACCCCGATCCGGATCTCCGTCCCCGAAATGTGGTGGTCTCGTTCGAACGGCTCAGCCATCAGGATCACACCTGGGACGACTGGCTGGAACGCACCGGAGAGCTTCCGCCCGATTTCGATGAGATACCATCTATCCCGTTACTTCCGAATCCGCTGATTCTGGATGAAGGCGGTGAAAATATTCCCGTCCGGACAATGTCGCAGTGGGAGGAACAGCGGGAACGGATCAAAGAGCATGTGAAGCATCTGCTCAGCGGCACATTCCCCTCCCCGCCCGACAATTTACAAGCCGATCTGCTTGAAACACACTATGAAAATGGCGTCAGGATTGATCAGGTTCAGCTCCGTTTCGGGCCGGAAAACAGAGCCAGTCTGCACCTTGAAGTTCTCACACCGCCTGGTGACGGCCCTTTTCCCGTATTTATAACGCAGTTCTCGCACGCGGGATGGTCCAACCAGCGGGGGTGGGCACAAATCGCCTTACAAAGAGGCTACATGGCCGTGCTGTATGCCGGATCAGATGACCGGGATGATACATGGGAATACCAGGAAATCTATCCCGAATACGACTGGACTGCACTGATGACGCGCGCCTGGGGTGCTCACAGAGTTGTGGATTATCTCTACACGCTCGACTCCGCAGACCGTTCAAAAATAGCTCTCACCGGCCACTCGCGATATGCCAAAACCTCGTTGCTGGCGGCGGCATTTGATGACAGAATCAAGGCGCTCATCAGCAGCAGCGGCGGCACAGGCGGTGAATTTCCCTACCGCTACACCGATGACCGGCACTCCAACGAATCGATCGATCTTCTGGCATCCATCCGCCCTCAATGGCTCCATCCGCGGCTTCGTTTTTACACCGGACGGGAACATAAATTGCCGATTGATCAGAACTCCCTCATCTCACTGATTGCACCAAACGCCTTGCTGTTGAGTACATCGATACGGGAAGGCGGCGGAGGCGATGCGTGGGCCATCGAACAGATGTATCACTCCCTGCGAAGCGTTTACGAATTTCTGGATGTTCCCGAAAGGCTGGGTATCCGGATGCGCGATGGCGATCACGACATTGAGTCCCGCGACATGGAGGAGTACATGGACTGGCTGGATGTGCAGTTTGGCCGGTCATCCATTCCACAGGAGAACAAAATCTACTACGATTACTCGTTTGAAAAATGGAAACAACTGAGTGGTGAAGAGATCGACCCGCATGATTTTTCTGAAATTCCGGCTGGTCAGCCCGTGCTTGCGAATGAACACGGAGATGCTATTTCCACCTCCGGTGAATGGGATCAAAGAAGAGAAGAGATCCAATCACAAATCAACTGGTTGTCTGGAGAGGCACCGCCACGAATTTCAGCCAAACCCGTTGGGAGCCTGCACAACGGTGCCGATTATGTGAACAGTTTTCTCAACAGGCCGCGTGTCAGCAACGGCAGAGTGCAGTACATCGCTCCTTACAACGCCGTGGGTGATTATCTGAACGGCGCTCTCTTCTATCCCGCCGATGAAAACGGAGAGATGAAAACCCGGGAAAACGGAAAGCTGCCCGTTGTTATCTTTCTTCACAAATATTCCAATACCGGGTATGACGGACAACTGAGCTCTCTGTTTGAGCAGATTCTGTCAAAAGGAATGGCCGTGTTTACAATGGACATGATCGGATATGGAACGCGGATTGAAGATGGCACCTATTTTTATCATCGTTATCCCGACTGGTCAAAACTGGGCAAAATGGTAACCGACACCCGCGCCGCCGTGGATGCCCTCGAACACCTTGAATTCATCGATTCCGATAGAATTTTTCTTTCAGGATTTGCACTGGGCGGAACCGTGAGTCTCTTCACCGCCGCGCTGGATGAGCGGATTGCAGCTACCGCCGTTTCTGGGGCATTCACCCCGCTGCGAAATGCCTCCGGGGATATCGAAGGAATCAAAGCGTTTTCTCATCTTCACGGGCTGCTACCCCGGCTCGGTTTTTTTACGGATGATGCCCGCCGCATACCGGTGGATTTCCCCGAAATCATTTCTGCCATCGCACCAAGACCGCTGATGGTCATAGCTCCGGAACTGGACAGACATGCCGATTTTAACAACGTCACCGAAAGCATGCAGCAGATTTCGACGGTCTATGAATTGCTGAATGCCCCGGAAAACCTTCAATTTTTAACACCGTACGATTTTACCCGGTTCACATCCTCACAACAGGATGAAGTGGTGAACTGGCTGAATGAGATATCAGGGGAGTGAATTCAGTCGACTTAGATCATCATTTTGCGGCTTGGAGACTGATTATTATTAGTGGATTTATTTTGTTTTGGTGTTGCATTGTGAAAATCTGAAAAAAATCTGTAAGGAAATTGACCTATTGGGTTCATACGAATATAAACCAGGATCTTTATAAAGGTTACCTTTACCTGACGTATGATATATTGATACCTTTTCAACATGAAACCCTTCCGGCTCCGATAGGAGCCATCGGTTTATAGACCAAATTCAAAGAGCAACCAACCCAGGCTCCAGAGGAGCCACCTTACGTGCAAACAGGAGAACCACATGGCCAAACATATTCTCAAATTTATCTGCAGTTTATCTTTGCCGTGCATCACCGCAGACACCTGATTCCCAAAGCACACAAAGAGGAACTCCATAAATACATTACCGGATTGGTGCGCAACCGTAAGGCCAAAATGCTCGCTGTGCATTGCATGCCCGACCACGCCCATCTGTTTGTTGGGTTTAAGCCCGGCAGCATGCTGATTTCCGAGTTCGTCAAACAGATCAAGGTAGAGAGCAATGAATTCATTAACAGCAAGAGATGGATCAACAGAAGATTTAAATGGCAAGAGGGGTATGGTGTCTTTTCCTACTCCCATTCCCATATAGACAGGGTCTGCAAATACATCCTGAACCAGGACGTTCATCACCAAAAAAGAACCTTCCGGGAAGAATACCTGCAACTGCTGAAGAAATTTGACATTCGCTATGATGTAAAATACCAGTTTGATTTTATTGAATGAGAAGGCGGCTCCTCCGGAGCCTGAACAGTAGCAGGGATCATCCATTTTCTATAAACAGGCGGCTCTGCGAGCCATTCATTTCACAGAACAGCAAAAGCCGGGGTTACCAGTATGGAAACATTGTGTAATGAAAGGAAACCCTATCTTCGGATTCCTTTTGTTATATT
>SLGL01000014.1 GCA_007123785.1 Balneolaceae bacterium | reverse complement strand
ACCCTCAGGCTTAACCCGAATATTGTTTCACGTCTTTCCCGTACAAACTTGACGGGAAGGAATCGCTTCGCTCACAATAAATATGTTAAACGTAATATAACCATATGATTTGATTTATTTTATGATCCAAATTTGGATTTTTTAAAAATACACCCTGTTTTTCCGAGAGAATTCCCATTATACCAGTTCGTTGTGTTTGAACTGCCCGAAAGAAATGGGTAGAGTCGGATAGCTTCATTATCTGGTTGCTATTTTCAGAAGGCGGGAATCAAAATTCGAATGTGATTGACGAGAATTCATTTCAATCCGAACTTTCTTTTGACCGAATCCCAGGTCATCAAATGTTTTTCTGTTCCCCGCGTGCCGAGGAGAAAACTGTATGGTTTTAGTTTTGGGATATTTTCGCATACAATTTTTAAAATGGCCAGATAGGGTATCACCATAAACATGCCCGGCAGGCCCCAGATCATTCCCCCGGCAATGAGAGAGAATATGGTCACAAGAGGATTAATCTGCACATACGAGCCGGTGATGTTGGGTGTGAGAATATTATTTTCGAAAAACTGTACGATAAAAAACTGACCTGCAACAGCAAGGGCCAGTCCCGGGGATTGAGTGGCAAGCACAAAAAGAAAAACCAGTCCGTAGCCGATTACAGTTCCAAGATAGGGAATCAGGTTGAAAAATGCGGCAATGGCACCCAGCAGAAGCGCATACTCAATCCCAATCAGGTAAAATCCTGCTGAGTTGATGAATACTAAAATCAGGCAAACCACAAAGAGCCCTTTCATATATCTGGGTACAACAAGTGCGGTCTGATCGGCAATACGCTGCACAATATTCTCATATTTCGAAACGGACACCCTGGAAATGAATTCACGAAATTTGTTGCGGTAAAACAGCATCAGAAATGTATAAACCGGGATCAGCCCGATAATTAAAACAGTATTGGCTGTGGCTGTAAAAAACTGGCCGATGTACTGGCCAAAATCTTGAAGGTTTTCCGTAGTCTGGTCAATTTGCGTTTCTGATATCCCCACAGAACTTTCAAGCCGTTCTTTGATCGTGCTTAGGTTTTCTGAAACCTGTTCCCGGATTTGAGGGATGTCTTCACTGAAGGAGTTGATCAGAAGGATGAACCCAAACAGAACCAAACCAATTACGAACAGGGAGGTAAAAATGAGAAGCAGGTTGGTAAGAATACGAGGCAGGCCAAATTTCTCGAGACGGTCGGCAGCAGGATAGAGCGCATAAGCAAAGAGGATGGCAAAAAAGAGCGGAACCAGCAGTTGCTGCGTGACGATAAGAATAAAAACCAGAGTAATGCCGAGCAGAAGGTGAATCAGCGTACTTGCAGAAAGAGACAGCTTATTACTGGAAACCAAAATTGAGTATTTGGATTGAAAGTTGTAGAAGTCAGTTAAACAGGTTTGGACAAAGTCCTCTGCAGTCTGTTACTTTGTATAGAATATAAATTAAATTGTTTCAATTCATGAATACAGTTATGAAAATTAATACGTTAACTGATAACAAATCTATTCGTTAAGTTGTTGATAGATATACAATTCTACACTGTTTTAAAAAATTATAGATGAAAAAGCTCCTCTTCATTCTTGGTGCAACATTGATTTCGATCATTATTGGAGGGCTGATTTTTATTCATTTCTATGTAAGCGGTGATCGCATGGCGGAAAAAGCCGGGGAATTACTGGGGGATGATTTTGAGGTGAGCGTGATTAATGCATCCCTGAACCCGTTTACCCGATCTCTGTCTCTTGAAGGTGTTTCGATATATGCTGAAAAAGATGAATCGGAGAATTTGATTTTTGAAGCTGAAACAATTTCACTCAGAAATGTAGGAGTTTGGTCCGCATTTCAAGGAAAAATTAAGGCCAAAGAGTTAAACATTGACCGATATTTTATAGATCAGGGTGCATTCCCAGAACAGGCCAAAGCCGGACCCGTTGATGAAGATAGTACCACTGAATTTGAACTTTACCTCGATCGTATCAACTTTACGAATGCGGAGATTCATTTTAATTCGGGTGAAGATGGCAATGGAAAAATTCGTGATTTAAACCTTCAGGCCGGCCCGATAAATTACAGGCCAAACTGTTCCGATTGCGATGACTGGACAGTTGTAGATCTTTGGGTTGATGTTCCAGAAATTGTTTTTACGTTTTGGGATGATCGTTATAGGCTAAAGATGGAAACAATTCTGTTCAGTGAGGCAGATTCGCTGATCGAAATGGATAGCTTAATTCTTGAGCCGATATTATCTGAACAAGATTTTTTTGAATCACTCGAATATCGAACCGACCTTTTTGATCTGAATCTTTCAGGGATGAAATTCGAAGGGTTTGATTTGGAGGAATTTATAGCAGGTGAAATACTGGCCGGTACTGTTCTCTCACTGGATTCGCTCGATCTGCATGTGACCTTTGATAAACGTGTGCCGCAGGATCCCGACCGCGGTATACCACCGATGCCTCTCGAAGCACTTAATAATCTCACCTTTGAATTAGTTCTGGATTCGTTAAAAGTTCATCATGCGGATATTCGCTATTCTGAGTATGACGAAGAGGGGGTAAGACCGGGAACCATTCTGTTTGCCTCAACAAAGGCGGTTATCCATCCATTATATTCTAATTCTGATGAGGCCGTGGTCTTAACTGCGAAAAGCTGGCTTGAAGATTCCGGTGAGTTGGATGCAGAAATCCGGTTTTCTATGGAAAACGGGGTCTCCGTTACCGAAGTGAAGGGAGGCCTTGGATCGTTCGATGCAACTCTTTTGAATAATATTTTTAAAGACCTTGAAGGTGTTGAGATAGCTGACGGTTCAATTCATAGCATACGTTTTGAATACACTATGAAAGGGGAACAAGCCTCCGGTTGGATTTCAATGTTTTATGAAGATCTGAGTATTGACCTGATTGACCGGGATGATCATGAACAAGGATTCATAGACCGTGTGGGCGGATTTTTGATGAACCAGATTGCTGTGCGATCCGATAGCCGAAATAACGGAGAGGATTTTCGTGAGGGAGAAATTTCGGAAGAACAGGTGCCTGAGAATGGTTTTTTTAACTATTTGTGGATCAGCCTGCGGAGTGGAATTATGGATATCGTGAGAAGAGTTTGACTTTCCAGTTTGTTTAATCTTTATATCCCTTTATCTCTTCATATTAACACTCCGTCAACAACCCGGGCACGACCACTATACTCAGTAGAAGCAGGAACTCACCTGAAGTTATGGGTTTAAAATGTATCACTTTAAATTGATTAACCCGGAAATCTCACAGTAAATATTCCCAATACGCTTTTTGGCTTAGTATAAAATTAAACTGCGACAGTTGAGTAAATAAATAAGGAGGACAAGTAGAGAAATTCGAGTCGTGTCAGCCCGTCAGCTCTTAATCGTCATAATTATCCGGGCGATCCATTTCTGAGAGCGGTTTTTGAACAGACCGGATCATCCAGTCGAGGTACTCTTCATTCCCTTCCTGCTCGGCAAGGTTGATACTGATGACGCAGGGAACCTCATATGAGTGGAGTTCTTTAACTCTTTTTGTTAGCCTTGAAACGTTGCTGTAGGAAGTTTTTAAAATCAGTACACACTCTTTGCTGGTCTCAATGTTGCCTTCCCATTGGTAAACCGACTCCATACCGTCGATAATGTTGGCGCATGCGGCAAGCTTTTCTTCAACAATGGCTGAAGCAACTTTAAGGGCTTCATCACGATTTTTTGTAGTGATGTAGACGAATCTCAGGTTGCGGAACATGAAATAAACGGGTTAATTTATTTTATACGAAAATTACAAAAAATCGGGCAACGGAGGGAAGGCCATTTGATAATTTTATGATGGAATATAAACGGAAAAAAATCACAGATGAGAAGTCGCCAAGAGAGTTCAAAAACTGTTCTATTTAGAAACTTTTTGAAAAATAATTACCCTGTTTCCGTGAAAGGTTAGTTTTGCGCTCCATAGATCTGCAAGCCAGCGAAACGTTTTTTGGGAGTAAAAGGCAACGTGAGTATCATCTTTGATATAATGCCAGGAACTGAATTCTTCAGGGTTGAGAAGCATAAGTGTCATGATTCCCAGAAAACCACCTGGTTTTAATAAATCCCAGAGTTTTTTAAACTCCTCAGCCGGGCTGTAAAAGTGTTCAGCAGTTTCGGTTGTTGTGATGAAGTCGTACTGTTTTTGCAGAACATCGGAATCTTGAGCATAAAATGGATCATAGATATTCATGCGATAACCAGCTTCTTCAAACATGACGCTGAGAGTGGGACCAGGGCCTGAACCATAATCAAGGCCAAAACTATTTGGTGGAATTACCTCGCTCAAGGGTGAAAAAAGCTGATTTAGAAAATTTCTGTAACCGGAATCACCTGGAGAGTTTTGATGCTGATCATATCGTTTTTTTTCTTCATGGGGTGATAGGCGCTCATCAGGATTGGCAAAAACGAGGCCGCAATCCAGGCAATGAAAATAGGTGTAGCGGTTTTTATACAGAACCACGGGGCTGTTTGCAAGGCATAAAGTGCAACTTGGCGTACTGTTACTCTTGAGTAAAGGGGTAGATAAAGTCACTTATAAAACAAGGTTAAACTGATAGTTTAGATTCTTGATCTTGAATGAAAGATTGGTAACTAAAAGTTAAGAAGAAAAGAAAAACTATGATAAATTAATTAAATT
>SLGL01000453.1 GCA_007123785.1 Balneolaceae bacterium | reverse complement strand
CTAAAGAGCAGCTCGAACATTCTCTCAGTTTCGGAGTTCAGCAACACGGCTCAGGGCAGGTGGTTTACCTGACAGATAACCCGCTTTTCCGGGGTTTTTGGGAAAACGGAAAACTGATCGTGGCCAATGCGGTCTTTTTTACAGGAAACTGAGCTGCACATTTACTTTTGGGTGTTCAGGTGAATCGGAGGGAAACATTCCTGGACGATATATGAAAAGAATTTGTCAGAAAACAGCACAATTTTTTTATAAAGATCGTGCTGTTTTCCGGCAGCTTTGTTTGCAGGAAGGGTAGCTGACAATTAAAAACGCAAATTAATACCGATGGCAAGCCGGTTGATATTATCAAAGTGAATGTCGTCCGTACCAGTAAGCTTAGAAATTCGATATTCAATGAACGGGTTCAGTAACGGGAGAAGAGAAAATTCAGCTCCACCAAAACCATTCCAGTAAAAATTGTTCTCTTTGTAACTAAGCGCAACATCATCAGCACTCAGTTTATAACGTTCCCGGCCAAGTCCAAGACCGGCATACGGTCTTACCAGTCCCAGATTCAATCCAAGAACTGCAGCCAGGCCAAAATCATACGCATCAAAATCTCCCGAGATGTCAATCCCGTCGCGGCTTATACCACTTGTTTCATTGAAGTAACTGAAATGCCCTCGCAAACCTATGTTCAGAACAGGAAGATTAAGTAATCCTTTTTCCAGCCTGAGGCCAAATCCTTTTTCGGGATCCTCATCTCGTATTTCGTAAGATGCACCTATCGCCCATTGGGCACTGGCCTGTTCAGAGAGAGGTATTAGCATAAATAAAAAACCTAAACTTGTAAAAATGATCGATTTCATAATGGAATTTGAATCTGAGTTATGTATTTACAGCTGGATTTTAAGCTTCTTGGACAGTTTAATCTTCTACAGCTTCTAATGTTTCATATTATTTGGTAAAAACTTTCTTCAGGAAGATACTTTAATTGGAGGCTTTGCAAAACCCTGGCATTATTCGACGTTATGGGTCGATATTCTTTCCATTTCACTTCGAATGAAGCATATCATCAGAGCGCAACGAAGCGGAGCGGTGTGAAGTCGGAATGTCCGTATATAAGGTTTTGCAAAGCCTCCTAATATTAATTACCTGTTTTACGGATTCGGTTCATCAGAGATTCATTTTTTTGAATGTAACCGGAAAAAAGATCAAAATGTACTTTTGCTTTTTGAGCAAGCCATCGGACGAGACTTTCGAAAAATGAACCCATTATGATGAATGGGATGATCCGGATCGACTCATCTGATAACTTTCCAGCACTTAATAAAGATCATACGGCTCTGCCACTAAAAGTTTATGTTAACCCGGATTTCTCACCAGGAGATTTTTTTCTCAGCAAGTGAAGATAAAATGCCAGGAAAAATAAACTTTCCAAATACCTTGTTTCATTAAAGCTTTTCTGTAATTTTAGGGTTCTGAATTTTTATCCTGTAGTTTGCAGAATTAAATTGAAAATATTTCCGTAAAACATTTAAAATCAACAATATTTAGAATAGATAGAAATGAAATCTTGTAATAAAATTATATTCAAAATAGTCCCGGTTATTTTAATGGTATCTGTTGTTACAGCGGGCTGTTCATCCGAAAACCGGGAAGCTGGCGATCGCACTGCAACCGTTTCTGAGGAGGCTGAAGTGCCGGTTAATACACTGACCCAGGAAGAAATCGATGAAGGCTGGGTGCTGCTATTTGACGGAGAATCTACTGAAGGCTGGCGCGGCTATAACAGCGAAGCATTTCCCGAAGAAGGCTGGGTTATAGAAGAAGATGGCAGTCTTCGGGTAGTTGGAGGGGTGCGTGGAGGTGACATTATTTTTGATGAAAAGTTCCGTGATTTCCGCCTTTCACTGGAATGGAAAGTTTCTGAGGGTGGAAATTCAGGGATTTTTTACCTGGCACAGGAAATTGAAGATACTCCCATTTGGCAGTCGGCCCCCGAAATGCAAATTCTCGACAATGAAGGCCATCCGGATGCTGCACGCGGAATGGAAGGAAACAGGAAGGCCGGAGCCCTTTATGATTTACTGCCTGCCGAACCTCAAAATGCCAGGCCTGTGGGAGAGTGGAATCGTGCAGAAGTGCTTGTATATCGCGGCACAGTAGTCCACTTTCAGAATGGTGAGCAGGTTGTTGAGTTTCAGCTTGGTTCATCCGCCTGGGAAGAAATGGTTGCTAACAGTAAATTCGCTGATCTCGAATACTTCGGCAAATATGAACCGGGATTCATCGGCCTTCAGGATCATGGAGACGATATCTGGTTCAGAAATATCAAAATTCGGAAAATTAACTGAGTAATATTTTTCTGCCGGAATCATCAAAAAGGGCTGCCGGTTTGCCAGTTAGTCCGTGTTGTTGTTGAAGAACATTCCAATCTGGAACTGGAAAGTGTTATGGGATTTGGGTTTTTACGTAAAAACGTTCTACGTATTTATGCCTAAAATTTAATTTAAGCATGGGTAAAAAAGCCGAAATTGTACCATCAGGGCACTTCTTGTGAATTAGTATTGTGGTTTTTCGTTCATTTTTACTAATATGCATTGCGCTCAAGTAGCGTCTCTCTTGATGAATAGTCAGGGTATCACGCCGGATACGTGTGATACCCTCTTTTTTTTGAAACACGCACTTCTTTTCTTCGTATTCTTATTTTCGGTCTATTCCTCATTGCTCTATATTTAATACATGTACTCATTTAACCCAAGCTACCTCTTAATACATGAAGAATTTTAAAATTGACCATCGCATCACAAACGGTTTTGAGGTTTTAGATTTATATGGTGAACTGGACGCTCATACGGCCTCACAGCTTGAAGATGCTTTGAAAGAACTGATCAACAATAAAAAATCAACTATCATTGTAAACTTCCGGGAGCTGGACTACATAGCCAGTGCCGGACTCGGTGTATTTATGGCCTATATTGAAGATGTACGAAGTATTGGCGGCGATATCAAACTCACCAACATGAATGACAAAGTGTACAATGTGTTCGATTTACTGGGCTTCCCAACCCTGTATGATATTTTCCGGGATGAGGAAGAGGCCGTCGAGAAATTTTTAAATGAAACAAAATAATCCCGTTGAATAAAGCGGTAACATATCGAAAGAAAATCAATGCTTCTACTCAAAACCTCTCAGATGTGAGGGAGTTCGTTTCGAGGCATGCCGAAAAGCACGGTTTTACATCCCGGCAAGTTGCCGATGTGCAGCTCGCTGTAGATGAAGCTTGTACCAATATCATCAAGCACGCCTATAATTATGATGCCAGTAAAGAACTTTCCATTGAACTTGAGTTTGATGATGAAAAAATGAATGTAACTCTTACCGATCAGGGAATTGGTTTTGATGTGGAGAGATATAAAAAACCAGACCTGAAAAAACAGATTGCCCGGAAGAAAAGGGGAGGCATGGGTGTTTACCTGATACGAAACCTGATGGATGAAGTAAACTACTATGCGGAAAGCCGGGAAAATGTGCTTCGTATGATTAAAAATCGTAATTGATTTAACGTGAACCGTGCAGACAAACAAAATGATCAGAGACTGAACTTTGAGCTGAAAACAGTTCTTGAAACCAGCCGAATGCTGGTAGAATCCCGCAACAGTACCTTTATCATGAACAATCTGCTGCTCATAATTATGGGGCGGCTATTGGTTACAAAAGCAGCAATTTTTATCAGCGATCCCGTTACCGGAAAATATACCCTGAAAAAGCAGAAAGGATTTGGCAATACTGGTGAGGGTATCGAAGGGATTGAGATAATTACGAATGAGGAACAAAAAGAAAGGTCCTTTTTTAGCGGAACAGAGTTGCCTGAAACTTTTCCGGTTAAACTGGATGATCCTGATAACAGCCATTTATTCAATCTCAGAACCAGCAATAATCATCACGGATTTTTACTGCTTGGTGCTAAAGCCAACCGCCAGCCTTTTTCCAAAAACGAACTTGAATTTGTTGAAGGGTTGTGCATCATATCAACTGCTGCTCTGGTTAATTCGCAGCTATTCAACGAGCTGAAAAATACCTATCGAAATCTTGACAGAAGAATTCACGAGCTTAATACACTGTTCGATCTTTCCAAGGAATTTAACCTTTTGGTCGACCGTGAAAAAATCTCCAGAATTTTCAAGTTTGCGCTTTTAGGTCAGTTATTTATCCGCACATTTATTTTGATTTTCAATAACCAGGATGAGCTCTCCGTCCTCGCTTCAAGCGGCCTGGCCAAAGAGCCTTCGGCCAAAAAAGTGAAGGATATTTTTACGACAATCGACAGTGAAGTGTTACTGCCTGATGAAGAGTTCAAAGAAAATCATCCCTGGATTGCACGGAACGAAATTGCGGCTCTCTTTTCAATCTCCATTCAGAATGAAAAAGTAGCTGTGATTGGTGTGGGAGAACGGGCAAATAAAGTCCCTTTCAGCGAAACCGATTTTAATTTTCTGAAGTCACTTGCCAACCTGGCGGTTATCTCCATTCAAAAAACCTACTTTCTTGAAGAGCGGATCGACAAGGAACGGATGGAAGAGGAACTGTCTATCGCAAAATCGATTCAGCAGGGACTTTTACCCGACCCGATTCCGGAGGTTCAGGGGGTTGACCTTGCCGCCAAAACTATATCGTCCCGTGAAGTTGGGGGTGATTATTTTGATGTAGCCCGGACACCTG
>SLGL01000053.1 GCA_007123785.1 Balneolaceae bacterium | reverse complement strand
TGTTGCTGATGATAAAGCTATTTATGCATACGTACCCAAAATCATAAAATACTATTTGGATGAGGATCCCATTTTGCCCAACGTGCCAACTTACTTATGCAGCGATGAAAAAGATCGGGCATATGTACTTGATCACCTTCAGGACTTGGTTGTGAAAGAGACCAATGCGGCCGGTGGTTATGGAATGATGATTGGCCCGAGAGCATCTGGCAAAGAGCTAAAAACATTTACACGTTTGATTAAGGAAAATCCGAGAAATTATATTGCACAACCAACCCTTTCCCTATCAACGGTTCCAACACTTGTCGATTCACAACTGGAACCGAGGCATGTTGATCTGCGCCCTTATATATTGTATGGAGAAGAGATTGAAGTAATTCCGGGGGCATTTACACGTGTGGCACTTAAGCGCGGTTCGCTCATCGTAAATTCTTCTCAGGGTGGTGGCAGCAAGGATACATGGGTTCTGCAACACTAATAAAATATGATCTATGTTGAGTAGAGTGGCAAATTCTGTTTACTGGCTCGGGCGTTACCTGGAAAGGTCTGAGAATTATTCACGATTTATTGATGTAAATTTTAACCTGATGCTCGATCTGCCGCCCAATGTAAAAGAGCAATGGGAACCGCTGATAAGAGCAACGGGTGATTACGATCTGTATACCAGCCATTATGAAAGTTTTGACCGCGAAACGGCCATCTATTTCCTCGCTTTTGACAAACATAACCCTAACTCATTGATATCCTCTGTTACAAATGCGAGAGAGAACGCCCGTATGGTGCGGGAAATACTGACAAAAGAGAGCTGGGAAAAACTAAATGAACTCTATCTTTTTGTAAAAGATGGAGCTGATAAAGAGACTTGGAAAAGTGAAGGTGCTGTTCGGTTTTTTACCGATGTGAAATATGGAATTCAGCTGCTTTACGGAATTGCAGATAATAGTGTGGCACGAACTGAGGGTTGGTATTTCAGCCACCTGGGGCAATATCTCGAACGTGCTGATAAAACATCAAGGATATTGGATGTAAAATATCACATTCTGCTGCCCTCGGCCGATGAAGTAGGTTCTCCGCTCGATTTTCTGCACTGGACGGCACTGTTAAAGTCGGTATCCGGTTTTAATATTTATCGCAGGTTTTATGGTAAAATAGATCCGTTTCATATTGTTGAGCTTCTGGTTTTGAATAAATACTTCCCGCGTTCGGTATTTTTTTGTCTTACCAATGCAGAGATCTGCCTGAGAACTATTTCAGGTACTTCAGGTAAAGGTTATAGCAATTCATCAGAAAAAAGCCTGGGAGCATTGCAATCACAACTTGAATACCAGGATGTGAATGATGTAATCAGCAGTGGGCTGCATGAATATCTTGATGGTCTTCAAATAAAAATCAATAAAATATCAGATACTATTCATGATAATTTCTTTAAATTGAATTCTACATTTACCAATCAGAAGAACATACAGGAATGACATATTGCCTTGGGTTAAAGACTAAAGAAGGACTCATTGGGTTAGCCGATACACGCATTACTTCGGGTGCAGAAACAACAACTGCCAAAAAAATATTTACAGTCGAAGAAGACCGACACTGCTATTTTATTATGACTTCCGGGTTGAGATCGGTCAGAGATAAGGCAATTACCTATTTTGAAGAAGTGATTGAAGAAGAAAAAAGTTTTCACTTTAATAAGCTTTACAAAGCTGTTAATAAGTTTTCTGAACAGATAAAGCGTGTTGCCAAAGAAGACAAAAAAGCGATAGAAGAGGCTGGTCTCTCGTTTAATTTATACGCGATAATTGGCGGGCAGCTCGAAGATGATAAAGATCCGTGTATGTTTTTGGTATATCCCCAGGGCAACTGGATTGAAATTAAATCCGGTACTCCCTACACCATTATTGGTAATTCAGGGTTTGGTACACCTGTATTGCGCAGATCACTTGCCTATAATGAAAGCATGGAATTTGCCCTGAAATGTGCATTTCTCTCGTTCGATGCAACAAGGCTTTCTGTTAACGATGTAGACTACCCGATAGATACTGTAGTTATGCAGCGTGACAGTTTTCGAATAACTGAGCACAGGTTTTCGCAGAAAGAGTTAGAACCGATATCCCTTTTTTGGCACGCCAGGCTCAGAGATGCGATCAATGAGCTGCCTTCGGATGTACTGCAAAAAGCGTTTTTGGATGAATTTCCAATATCAGACTATTTAATACCTGATGAATGAGGTTAAAAATCAGGCATTTTACCCGATATAATTATCCGAAGAAAATATTTCTTGAGCCTCATTATTTACATTTTAAACCTCTCACAAGGCCATACTACCATCTTGAAGATTTTGTTTTAAAAGTTCATCCGCATTATTCCGGAATTTCAGAACGAATCGGATTGGAGGATAATCATATATTTCAGGCCTGGTTTAATGAGCTTACCGATCATCTCGAAATTGATGTCTCTATCGTTGTAACCATTGATAGTGAAGCTTATAAACCACTTGGGTTTATCATGGATCCTCATCAAATACTTGGCAATCAAAACTTTTCTTACAGTGATGATACCAGGGATTATATAAAGCCTTTTCTTGCCTGTAATGAATCGGATGACCTAAGTGCTTTTTTTAGTCAGATCATAAAAGAAAATGACGGAGAAGTGATCCCATGCCTTTCCGGCCTTGTAGAAAAAATTTATAAACTGTGGGAACACAAAATTGTTGAAGATGAAAACATGCCAGAACCTATATCCTGCTTTTCAGACCGCAAAGGTTCGTGCAGAGATCTCGCATGGATGATGATTGCCATGCTCAGAATGGCAGGGCTGGCAAGCAGATATGTTAGCGGTTATGCCTATAATGAAGAATTGGAGACAGGCCATGAACTGCATGCATGGGTTGAAACGTATCTCCCCGGTGCAGGCTGGGTAGGACTTGATCCGTCATCAGGCTTGTTTACTCACTACCTCTATATTCCAGTTGCAACAAGCTATCATCCGTCAAATACAATGCCGGTAATCGGCAACTATCGAGGCAATGTAAAAAGTAAAATGGAAACCTCGGTCTCTATTGAACAAGTTTAATAGTCGCTGGATCTATTCGGGTTGTCGATTTTTTAAGAAGAAACGGAACGATTATCGGCTTTAAAAAGAGATGTTTTTTACCTGCATACATGACAGGCTATCAAGTTCACAAATATTGTGAAATCATGTTTAATATTAACAAGATGTTTCGGTTGAGATAAAAATTAGCTGGCAATCGGGTAAAACCCACATCAAATCTTTGCTTTTTTACTTGACCGGCGAAGGTGTTATTTTCTCAGGGAATAAACCAAATAACACAAAATGCTTTGATGTATGCCTGAAGAAAAAGGATATGGATTACTAAAGGGAAAAAAAGGAATCATTTTTGGTGCGCTCGATGAAAGAAGTATCGCCTGGAGAATTGCACTGGCCTGTAAACGTGAAGGAGCCGATTTTGTACTCTCCAATGCACCGATAGCTCTCCGTCTCGGAACCCTGGATGCATTATCAGAAGAAACCAATGCCCCCGTCTTTCCCTGCGATGTTAGCAAAGAGGAAGAAGTGGAAGAACTGATGAATAAAACAAAGGAAGAGCTCGGTGGGGTGGATTTTATCCTGCATGCCATAGGAATGTCTCCCAATATCCGGAAGAAAAAAGAATACAACGATCTGAACTATCACTGGCTGAACCAAACTCTCGATATTTCGGCAATTTCGCTTCACAAGATTTTAAATTATGCCGAAAAGACCGATCTGATTAATGACGGTGCCAGCGTTGTGGCCCTTTCCTATATCGGGGCGCAGCGGATTTTTTCCAAATACTCCGATATGAACGATGCCAAAGCTCTGCTTGAGAGTATTGCCCGTAATTATGGCAGCCGGCTTGCACATCGTGGTATTCGCGTGAATACCGTATCTCAGGCACCCACCAAAACCTCTGCGGGTACCGGCATTAAAGGATTTGATGGCATGTACACGTTTGCAGATAAAATTGCCCCGCTTGGCAATCCAAGTGCAGACGAGTGCGCCGATTACTGCGTCACACTTTTCTCTGATTTGACCCGGAAAGTAACGATGCAAAACCTCTACCACGATGGCGGATTTGTAACCTCGGGTATTTCAGAAGAGATGATCGAAGGCCTCTTGAAACTTTACGCAGATGAAGAATAGGAAATAAATCAAAAGCACCAATTATTAATTTCAGTATAGTTTGGTGCTTGCTGATTTCTATAGTTTAATATTACGAATGAACCCTCTCTGACTCATGGGAAAGAAAATATTAGGTATCGATCCCGGCTCGCGAACAACCGGTTATGCGGTTTTGGCAGAGGAGAACAGCTCGTACTCAGCAGTGGTGTGTGATGTGCTTCGTATGGAAAAAATAGAGGATCATACAGAACGACTCCAGTTCATTTTTGAGGAAATAACCAAGCTGGTTAAAACGTATAAACCGGATGAATGCGCCGTGGAGACTCCCGTTTACGGTGTGGATCCGCTTGCGATGCTAAAGCTGGGCAGGGCGCAGGCTGCGGCTATACTTGCGATAACCAACCAGGGAGTGAAAGTAGTAGAATACTATCCCAAGATGGTGAAAAAGTCGATCACCGGAAATGGAAATGCGGGAAAAAAGCAGGTCGCCTTTATGTTGCAAAAGCTGATTAATATTTCTATTGAAGGCCTCTCTGAAGATGCGACCGATGCACTGGCCGTTGCCTGGTGTCACAGCACACATTCAGGTGTTCAAACCGGCAGGGACGGGGTTAAAAAAATGCATCAGAATAATCGAAAATCGAGCTGGGCACAATTTGTGGAAGACAACCCGGAACGAGTGAAAAAATCCTGAATCAAAATTCCAAATCACTAAACTCAAATTCCAAAATCACGAAAAATGATTCAGAATGGAGTTTTTAAATTTGGATTTATAATTTGTGGTATTAACCAACTATGATTGCATATCTGAATGGTAAAATTGCTTCCAAACGGGAAAATGAATGTATCCTGGATGTACAGGGAGTGGGTTATCTTGTGGAAATTTCAAGCCAGACGCTGGAGACACTGCCTGCAAACGGAGAGAACGTAAAGTTACTGATTTATCATCACATAACCGACAGCGACCAGCGCCTGTTCGGGTTTACAACACAGAAAGAGAAAAACCTGTTCGAACGGCTGATCACGGTGAAAGGTATCGGTCCCAAGCTGGGACTCACCATTTTATCCGGCATGGAAGCTTCCACACTGATGGAGGCGATTGTAACCCAGAATACGAGTGTTCTTTCCGGAATTTCGGGAATCGGTAAAAAAACAGCAGAGAGGATGGTTCTGGAGTTGAAAGACAAACTTTTTGATGAGTCTCAGCCATCAGTGGTTTCGGGCGACACGCAAGCACGAAGCCGGCATGAGGAAGCAATCTCGGCACTTGAAGCCCTTGGATTTAACAAGAGACAGGCATCTCAGGCCGTGAACGGTATCGCCGGAAAAATGCCAAATGCAACCGTATCTGACATTGTAAAGCAGGCACTCACCCAGCTTAAATGATAATATTGGCTTAATGTTTGTTGGTTATTTTTCCTCTCTAAGAATGTAATACCTGTCAGGTTTTACAGATTTGATTCAAATCTGCACGCATAGGAAAAACCTGACGGGTTTACTTAAGACCGTTATTTTAATCATAACTAATTCTATTAATTTGTCTAAACAAACCATTCTTGTTGTAGATGACGAACAGGATCTTCTGGATTTGATTGAATACAATCTGAGACATGAAGGTTTTGACGTACTGAAAGCAGAAAACGGGCAAGACGGAATCCGCATTGCGCGTGAACACCGGCCTGCCCTTGTGCTCCTCGATATTATGATGCCGCAAATGGACGGAATTGAAGTTTGCGACAAAATGAGAGAAGATCCTGAACTAAAATCGATTCCCATCATTTTTCTTACTGCTCGAAGTGATGAAAAAACTGAGATCGAAGGACTGAATAAGGGTGCGGATGATTTTATCACCAAGCCTATCAGTACTTCAAAGCTGATTTCCCGCATAAAAGCCGTACTTCGAAGGTTCGATGAAACCGAAGTAAAAGTGCAAAAACTGAACGTTCACGATCTTGTAATCGATAAAGACCGCTACATCGTTACCCAGGGTGGAGATGAATTTCAACTTCCCAGGAAAGAGTTTGAGCTGCTATTCTACCTGGCCAGCAAACGCGGTAAAGTTAGGGACCGGCAAACTCTCCTTAACAAAGTGTGGGGAGATAATATTTATGTAGTGGACCGAACTGTGGATGTTCACGTCAGAAAAATCAGAGAAAAACTGGGAGATCACTATATTGAAACTGTAAAAGGTGTAGGATACAGATTCAAAGAATGAATAAAACCGGGTTCAGCAAAAGGAAGTTTTCAACCATTTCGCTGAGAACTGCCCTGCCGTCAGCCCTCGTTGTTTCAATTTCGGGTGCGGGCCTTCTCTATGGCGTCGGTCTGCTTGAGCCCCTGCAAGCTGCAATATTTGGAGCATTACTGCTCGTGGTTACCTTTACTGTGGTTTATGTAATTTCGGCCCGCTTGCATAATGAAAGGCTGGATCATCTTTACGATGTTGTAAAAAATATCTCCAGAAAAAAGTTTGAACATTATGATGATCTGAACGGAAAGAAAGATGAGCTCGATCTGATTGTAAAACGTTCTATCAAAGCCAGTGACACCGTAAGCCAAGAGCTGGCACGCCTCAACAAAATAGAAAATTACCGGAAAGAGTTTATCGGGGATATTTCACACGAACTGAAAACTCCTATTTTTGCTATTCAGGGATTTATCGAAACTTTGCTGAATGGCGCCATTCATGACAAAAATGTAAACGAACTGTTCCTAAAAAAAGCGATGCGCAATGTGAATCGCCTGATCTATCTTACCAATGATCTGATGGAAATTTCCCGCCTCGAAACCGGTGAGCTAAAAGCAAGCATTCAGGATATGTATCTGCGTGATGTGGTACTGGATGTGGTGGAAAGTCTGCAGTACAAAGCCCAGAAAGAGGATATTGAAATTCGAGTTAAAGATTTCGATAAAAACCTCCAGGTGAAAGCCGACCGAAACCAGGTTAAACAGGTTTTGGTGAATCTGATTGAAAACGGCATGAAGTACAACAAGCCGGGCGGGTATGTGGAGATCGGCATCACTCAATACAAAAAGTCGTATGAGAAAATTCTCCTCTATGTAAAAGACAGCGGCATTGGCATCAATAAAAAAGATCTTAAAAGGGTAACTGAACGTTTTTTCAGAGTGGATAAATCGCGCTCAAGAGATAAGGGTGGCACAGGACTTGGTCTTGCCATCGTTAAGCACATTGTAGAAGCACACGGTGAAAAACTGCTGATAGAAAGCACGCCAGAGATTGGTTCAACCTTCAGTATTACACTGACCCGCACGACACCCGTTTTGGTTTGATGCCTTTTTCCCTACCTTACAGGTTCTACAAATAAAGTCAGACAATTCAATAAACAGAACTTTTCTAATGATTTATGCTGTCATCATGGCTGGAGGCGCCGGAACCCGGTTTTGGCCGAAAAGCAGAAAGCAGAAACCGAAACAATTTCTGAACCTTTTTGGAGGGCGGTCGATGCTTCAGCAGACGGCTGAACGTCTTGATGGTTTCATCGCCAAAGAGAATATCATGGTTATCACCAATCAGATTTACCGGCCATTAGTAGAGGAACAATTACCTGAACTAAGAGATTCTTATGTGATTGGTGAACCGGTTGCGAGAAATACGGCACCCTGTATCGCTTCGGCAGCTTCACTATTGTACGAAGAAAATCCCCATGCACTGATGGTAGTTCTGCCCGCCGACCACCGGATTGGAAATCCGGAAGCTTTCAGAAAGGTGTTGACTTCTGCTGCGGAGACAGCCCGGAGCGAAGAGGCACTGGTTACTATCGGTATTGAACCGACCCGACCCGAGACAGGTTATGGATATATCCGGCGCGAAGTTAAACCTTTTGCAAAGAGAGGCGAAAATGCCGTTTACAAAGTATTAAATTTCACAGAAAAACCGGATATTTCAACCGCTGAACAGTTTCTCAAATCCGGTGATTATCTCTGGAACAGTGGTATGTTTATCTGGAAAGTAAGTACCATTGTGGATGCATTTAAACACCATTTGCCCGGAATTTATGAACAGATGGAGCGTCTGATTGCATCAGACAAATCCGCAAAAGATATTGATCACTTTTATGAAAAGTGCCCTTCCGTTTCGATCGATTACGGAATTATGGAAAAAGCTGAAAGTGTGCACGTAGTGCCGGGTAGTTTTGACTGGAATGATGTAGGGAGCTGGAAAGCCGTTCATGAACTGTCAAAAAAAGATCCTGCAGGAAACGCAGCAGGCAAGAGCAAGGCGCTGTTTCATAAGTCCGGTACAAACCTGGTACACACCGACAGCGGCAAGCTGGTTACATTTGTAGGGGTTGATAAGGTGGCCCTGGTGGAAACCGATGATGCGATTCTTGTCGTAAATCTCAGCGAAACACAAGAAGTAAAAAAGCTTGTGGACATCCTTGGGGAAGACCCGGATCTTGAACATTACATATAATAAAAAGAAAATGAGATTGGTTCAGATCCGCTGATTAATATGAATATCTTTTAGGCGTACCTGAATCGTTCTTTTGCCGTTCCAGTGGTTTTCTTCCAGCACATAGGCAATGTCGATCTTGTCGCTGTTACAGTTTCTCAGTTTAGGTTCATAATCATGCATGTTGAACCCGATGGCATCAAAAACGGGTGAATTTTCCTGCCTCACTTTCATTTTCAGGTGTCCGCTGCCAACAATGGTGGGCACTCCTTCGATACATACATTCTTCGATACAAAAATAGGACGCATATTTCCCGGACCGAAAGGCTCAAACTGAGTCAGAAGTTTCCAGAATTTTATGCTGACATTACGAAGGTCCAGATCGCAGGAAATTTCAAGCTCAGGCTGGAAGTCGTTATCGGTCAGATCAGAAAAAGCGATGTGATTCATCCGTTTTCTGAATTCGTCAAGGTTTTCCCGGTCCATTGTTAAACCTGCGGCAAATTCGTGACCTCCAAACTGTTCAAGCAGATCTTCGCACTTTTTCAATGCGTCGTAGATGTTAAATCCTTTGATCGAACGAGCTGAACCCTTCACTTTTCCCTCAACCGTACTGAGCATGATGGCCGGACGATAGTGTACATCCACCAGCCGCGATGCCACAATTCCAATTACTCCGAGGTGCCAGTCGGGATGATGTAAAACCATTGCCGACAGATCATCGAGATTATACTGATTTTCGATCATGTCGAGGGCCTGATTCATCGTTTCCGAATCGGTACTTTTCCGCATATTGTTGATGGAATCGAGCTCTGCCGCATAGCGATCTGCCGTAGCGGGATCATTTGTAATCATCAGCTCAACGGCTGCAGTGGCATCGCCCATGCGTCCAGCTGCATTAATTCTGGGGCCGATGGAAAATACGATAGTTGATGTTGTGATCGATCCGGGCGGAATTTTAATTCGATTCAGAAGTGCTTTAATTCCAGTTCGCGGTTCTGTATTGATCAAGTCGAGGCCGCGGCGCATCAGAGCCCGGTTTTCATCAATAATGGGCACAATGTCGGATGCGATGGAAATAGCTACAAGATCAAGATATTTCCATGCAATTTTATCTGGTAAACCCAGCTTTTTAGTGGTAGCCTGAAGAAGCTTGAACCCCACACCTGCACCGGAAAGCCCGTCGAACGGATAACTGCAATCAGGGCGTTTGGGATCAAGTACAGCGAGCGCGTCGGGCAGTTGGTCACCTACCGTATGATGGTCGCATATAATCAGATCAATTCCTTGTTCTTTGGCGTAACGGGCTTCCTCAATGGCTGTTATACCGCAATCGACCGAGACAATAAGGCTGGCTTTTTTGTCAATGGAAAATTTAATTCCATCAGGGTTAATGCCGTACCCTTCTTTAAAACGGTGAGGAATATAGTACTCTACATCCAGACCAAAACTTTTCAAAAATGTATAAAGAATGCTCACGGCCGTGGTTCCGTCCACATCGTAGTCACCGTAAATTACCACTTTTTCCCGGTTCCGGATCGCGGAAGAAAGACGGCAGGCGCCTTTCTCCATATCCTTCATCAGAAACGGATCGTACAAATCCTTTTTTTGGGGGCGGAAAAATGTTTTGGCCGCATCAAACGAGTTTATATCTCGAATTGCCAGTAAATGTGCAATCTCCGCGGGAATATTGAGCTGCTGCTTTAACCCGTTGACAGAGCTTCCCCGCGATGGTTCGGTGTATATCCATCGGTAAGACATGATTTATGTTTGGTTTTGTTATCATTAAACAGGTATGAGAGTTTCACCTCTTCCACACCAAAGCGAAACAACCGTTTCGTTACGAAAACCGTTATTCTTTGCATACAATAAAGAACGTTCTCTGCCCTCTATTATAAAAAACAGTCGAGACAAAGTATAGATGCGTTTAAAATAAACGGTTTCCGTTTGAACAGTCCAGTCTGTTTGATTTGAATGAGAGTTTCTCTTATTCTTTTGCAATATTTAGAGTAAAGATCAAAAAAATGGATTCATCAAAGGCCGATCGCAGGCATATTTTGATTACAGGCCTCCATCGTTCAGGCACAACCTGGGTTGGAAGAACTATTTCACAAAATGAAAATGTAGAGCTGGTATACGAACCTTTTAATCCGGACTTTATACGCTACAACTTTACGTACAAATTTGATTACTGGTTTGAGCATACACCTACATCCGCCAGAAAGAAAAAAATTGAAAAGGTGTTCGACCAGTATATCCCGAAAAATTTTGTTGAATATCCGGTTAAAATATGCCGGGAATCAGGCTTTAGCTACAAAACTCCGCTAATTTTTTTGAAATACCTGTTTTTGAACCATAAAATGCCAAGATATTTATTGAAAGACCCGATCGCACTTTTATCGGCCGGGTGGCTGTACGAGCGATACGATTTACAGGTGATTTGTATGATCCGAAAGCCTCTCTCATTTGCCGGAAGCCTGAAGGTCCTGAACTGGGATTTTGATTTTTCAAATTTTCTTGAACAGGAAAAGCTGATGAAAACCCAATTGGAACCGTTTAAAGAGGAGATGGTGCAGGTGTATCACCACGGAGATTTTATAGACCGGATTGCTCTGTTGTGGAATGTGCTGAATTTTATGATTTTACAATACAGGCAAGCTTATCCAGAGTGGATGTTTGTGAGGCAGGAAGATGTGGCCATGAAACCGACCGAACAATTTCGGAAAATATTTCAATACCTGAACCTGCCTTACGATGAATGCATTAAACAATATATCCGAAAATTCACTTCACGAAAAAATCCGGTAGAGGCTGATTCGAGCAGTTACCAGCCAAGAGATTCAAAAAAAACACTTGATACCTGGAGAGAACGCCTGACTATTGAGGAGGCTGAACGAATATCTGCGGCCACTGAAAAAATTTATAATCAGCTATATTAATTATTGAGAATAATTACATCTTTCCTGCCATTATTGCTTAGAAAGCAGGCCTACAATCAGAAGATCGGCAATTCGAAGCCCTTCCCGGGTCAGTTTCAACAACCCGCTTTTATAATTCACCATTTTTTGTTCAGTTTGATAGTGAAGCCAATCTTTTTGTCGGGAGTTGAACTGATAATTGTAATCGTTCTGAAGCTCGTCTTCACTCACCCCCCACTTGGTTCGCAGGCCGAGCATCAGCCGCTCTTCGGCTAAATCGGCTGGACCGAGCTGTTCTTTTTCTTCAATAACGGTTTCCGATTTTTTTTGAATATAGGTTTTTAAATCGGGTCTGTTCCGCCATCGAACGGCTCCATTTTGATTCCTCCAAAACGAATGGGCAGACGGCCCCAGCCCAAGATAATTATGATGACTCCAGTAGTTGCTGTTATGCAGGGCTTCGGCACCCGGCCTGGAGAAATTACTCACTTCATACTGCTCAAGTCCTGCTTTTTCGAGATATGATTGTACGATTTTAAAATGTCCGGCTACCACAGCGTCATCGGGTGGGTTGATACGTCCTAAAGCAACCTGTTTACCAAGGCGTGTTTTTGGTTCAACCGTCAGCGAATATGCCGAAACATGAGGTGGTTCAAATTTCAGAAGTTGCTCCAGATCTTCCCGGAGCATGGAAGGGTTCTGCCCGGGATTACCGTAGATGAGATCTGCTGTAAACGTGGGGAAACCGGTTTTTTTCAGAGCTTCAAGTGCGCGTATTGCCTCTCCGGGATTGTGGGCGCGGTGCATGAATTTAAGTATTTCGGGACTGAATGACTGGACACCCATACTTGCGCGGTTTACTCCTAAACGGAGGAGCATTTCAAGATAGTCCGGGGTTACATCATCGGGATTAAGCTCGATGGTACATTCTTTCAGATCAAGTAAAAAGGTATTTTTTAAGGCTTCAAATAGTTGAGTAAGCTGTTGTTTATTCAGTAGTGAAGGTGTGCCGCCACCAATGTAGATTGTTTGGAAAGTTTCTTCGCAGAGAGAAGTGTTTTCGAAATGACGGATTTCATTTTCAAGAGCATCCACAAATGGCTGAAGAAGCTGCTGTCGGGTACTGAAATAGAAATCACAGTAACTGCATGCTTGTTTGCAAAACGGAATATGGATATAAAGACCGGCCATTAGAATGGATATTCGATTTTTCCCCTTGATTCTGATTCCGCAAAAAAACCAGAATTATTGGCTACTTTTTAGCCAAATAGAAAGGGTTCTCATCATATTGATCCACCTGCCGGTACGCACGCTGATATTTAACATAATTAGTGGCATTTTTTTTAATTGATTCAATCTCTTCATCCGATAGTTTTCGAACCTGTTTTACCGGTGTTCCCATGTAGAGATAACCCGACTTCAGTGTTTTTCCGGGAGAAACCAGGCTACCGGCAGCTACAATCACATCTGATTCGATCACGGCATTGTCAAGAACGGTGGCCTGAATTCCAACAAGAACCCGGTCGTTAATGGTACATCCATGAATGGTTGCATTATGGCCGATGGTTACGTAATTACCAATTTTGGTGGGGTTGGTTTGATTTGTTACATGCACGCAGGTATTGTCCTGAATATTGCTGCGATCCCCAATCTCAATCCAGTTAACATCACCGCGAATGGTAACATTAAACCAGACCGAACTCTCTTTACCAATGGTAACATCCCCGATTATATCGGCGCTGGGAGCTACAAATACAGACTCATCGAACTGAGGGGATTTATTGAGAAATTCGTAGATCATAAAATAGAAGGCACAGGTGGGAAAAACCGCCAGGCCACTGAGAAATCGTTTCGGTTACCGATAAATGGCCCGACGCCACTGAGAAATAGTTAATTAGACCTATACATATATAGTTCAACAATTGATTTGAACTGTTCGTAGGATTGCGGATTTTGCTGAAGTCTGTGTCCGTTGATAAAGAAGGATGGGGTGGAGTTAACCATACGGCGTATACCTTCCTGACGATGGTTTTCTACACGCTCCTGAACAGATTGCGATTCGAGATCGGCAAGAAACCGGTTCATGTCCAGGTCAATTTCTTCTGCAAAGCGAGTGAAATATTCCATTGCATCAACGTCTGACGGCGACCATTCCGACTGATATTCAAAAATCAGCTCATGCATTTCACGGAATTTGTCCTGGTTACGGGCAGCTTCGGTTGCATGAGCGGCAAGCCTGCTGTGGCGGAAACCGTCCAGTGGGAAATGACGGTATTCAATCGTGACTTTGTCGCCAAATTCACTTTTCAGCTGATCCTGCATGGGTATAAAATATTTACAGGCCGGGCAGGAGTAATCACTATATTTCAGGATTTGAACATCCTGAGCTACTCTTTCGGAATTGCCGGACGAGTTGCCATCGGAAGTGTTACCAAATACACCGCCATAATAGAGTGCAGCTACAGCAATTGCAACGAAGGCAACAACTGCAACAATTTGTAGCGTCAATTTTTTCATATTTATTCTTGTTTGATATTGTTAAATCTTTAAAAACCAAAAACCCGGATCTATTCTACAGCCTGCCCTTGCTTGCTTTTATATGCCAGGGCATAAATTTTCATCTGTTTAACCATTGATGCAAGTCCATTTGAGCGGGTAGGTGAAAGATGTTCTTGCATTCCAATTTTTTTTATAAAATGAGGATCAGTATGCAGGATGGTGTCTGGTGTCTCGCCGGAGTAGAAATTTACCATCAGAGCAACCAGGCCTTTTGTAATAGCGGCATCGCTGTCTGCTTTGAAAGTAATGATTTCACCGTCAAATTCGGTGATCAGCCATACTTGGGACTGGCAGCCTCTCACAAGGTTTTCATCGATTTTATGCTCCTCATTAAGAGGCTCAAGCTTTTGACCGAGTTTGATAATGTATTTATATCTTTCAGGCCAATCTCCGAGCAGTTCAAATTGCCGGATAATCCTGTTTTGTTTTTCATTAATTGTCATACAATAAACATACGGATTCTTCTGACACGTTTCGACTGTTAATAACGAAAATCATTCCGATTTAGTCATTGCCTTTTCTGAAGAAATTTCTGTTGAAATCGAACCTTTAATTTCGGCAACAGCAGATTTGTCTTTATTCCAGACAGGTTTGGCATAATCGATAATTGAGATGTAATGGCCATCTTTGTGTTTAAGCCTGTATTGCAGGGTAGTGGGTTTGCCGGAAAGAACATCATTCAGGTGAGCCAAAACTTTCTCTATGTCATCATTATGTATAATTTCATCGAGCGTAAGGGAAACGGCTTCTTCGACAGTAAAACCGGTAATATTGTAGAAATTATCCGAGACATATTTAAACCGGTACTTATTATTTTCGCCTGGCATCAGTTTATACCTGAAATCGCGCAGGCTGTCGAACATTTTTTCAAAGTTAGCATTTCGCTGTTTCAGCATCTGCATAATGCGTTTTTGAAGCGATTTGTTTTCGAAAGCCGCCCTCACAACCGTCTGGTTGTCTACTTTTAACAATCTTGTTCGGACTTTTACCTCAACCAGAGTTCCCTTGCTGTTTTTTAGACTCATTTCATAATTGACACCATCAAAGTCACTCGGCTTAAACTTTTCGAACTTGTGTTTAAAGTGCTCATGCTGTTTGTCATCAAGAAGGTCCCAGAGTTTCGTTTTTTTCAGTTCATAATCATCATAGCCAACAAGATCACGAAATGCTTTGTTGGAAGTGATAATGTTACCCTGTTCATCAATATCTATGAGTGTCTTTTTCGACTCTTCGGTTAAATGATCGAATTCTAATTGCGAATCAATCACTTTCTTTTCAGATCGCTTCCGCTCAGTAATATCGTGCTGATAGGAAACCCAGTGGGTAATTTCACCATCTTGATTGGTCAAGGGATGAATATCCCATTGGTTAATGAATTCAGAACCGTCTTTTCGGTAATTTACGGTGTGTCCGAAGAACGATAGTCCTTCTTTAAGACGTTTTTTTAGTGTATCAAGAACGTCCCGGTCGGTTTTGGGGCCTTGTAAAATTCGCGGCGTTTTGCCTATCACCTCTTCTCGGGTATAACCGGTCATACGGGTAAAGCCATCATTTACATATACAATTTTCGGTCCCGGTTCTTCCAGTTCAAGAGTTGTGATCAGAATAGAGTCATAATCACTTCGTATGGCGGCCTCTAATAGCTGAAGGTGATTTCTGGCCTCTTCTCTCTCCTGAACAATCTCTTCTACTAATTGAATAAGATTTTTGTAGGATTCGTCGTTCTTACTGTTTTGTTTTAAAAATTCCTGAAAATATTTCATGATATTGGTCATTCCCTGAGAGTGTTCTATTTAAATAAAAACCCACTCTAAAATGTATATTTCGCGGTTTGGATATAATATTTGGATTCAAATATGGTAAAAACACATTTGCGAATGCAAATCATTCCCGTTTTTTGTTTTTATGTTAAAATTTGTTTTATGTGGATGTAAAATGATCTTTGTGTAAGTTTTTATTGGCACAGTTTACGATTTCCACGAAGTGTTGGTCCAGGCTGATAGGTTTCATCTGCATTCGGACTCCCACCGTGATCAAGACGACTGGAGTGTGGATAGACC
>SLGL01000185.1 GCA_007123785.1 Balneolaceae bacterium | reverse complement strand
GGACCGCCTCGGGAAAAATCCCAACAATCTGTTTCTGTTTCACCACACAGATATGAAAATCGGGCAGGCGCGTGAGTGCTCGTCTTCCCTGTCCCGGCCCGGCGTTCAGAACAATGGTTCCGGTCTGTGCCACACCCAGAAAGCAACCCGTCAGTATGGCATCACTTGCATTCAGTTCCTCCTTGGAAAGAGGTTTCGGTTCATCCCGAAGAATGGTAACGGAACCGGAAAGCCCTTTTGTCCATCCGGTTTCAATGCCCGGCGGTATAACCAGCTTTTCAACTCCTTCATTTTTGCAAATCTGCACAACTTTTTCGGCAAGTTCACTTTCGCTGATCTGCTCGGTAACAGCCCGATATTCACTCACCCGCTCGGCAAACTGTTGCAGAATTTCCTCACTGTTCAGTTCACTTTTCTGCTGATAATTTCGATTAATATCCGCAGATTTAAATGTAGTGGTTTTATTGTCATCTTCCCGGCCAAGTGCTCTTTTCACCCGGTTCAGAATGGTTTCTTTTGAATCACTCATGATCGTTCCCTCCACCATTCACGGAATGTTTGATCGGGTACAGGCTTCAGATCGCGGATAGCCGTCCAGTTGGAAAGCTCTCCCGGCAGACGTGATATGGTCCCGTCTTTTACGAATAATTTTTGTCCGATACGTCCCATCTTCTGCAAACGTTCATATTTTTTTCGGCTTCGGAAAGCGCTGGCCATTATTTTCATCCCTATGTGGGTCGGGTTGGTTTTTTGTTTGATTCCCCCCGTTTTTTTCTGATGATTCACCACTTTTCCGCGCAAATGAACCAGCACCTCCGGGATGTTAATTTTTACCGGGCACACTTCGTAACAGGCACCGCAAAGAGTTGAAGCGTAGGGGAGAGATGCTGCTGATTCATCATTCGGGCTGCGGAGCTGAGGGGTCAGAATCGCCCCGATCGGGCCGGGATAGACCGAGTGATAGGCGTGGCCGCCTGTTCGTTCATACACGGGACACACATTCAGACATGCACTGCAACGGATGCAGTGAAGCGTCTGTCGTCCGGTTTCATCAGCCAGGACGTTGGTGCGGCCATTATCAAGCAGAACGAGATGAAATTCCTGAGGGCCATCGCCGGGGCTGGTACCTGTCCAGAATGTGTTGTAAGGGTTCATCCGTTCTGCGGTGGAGGAGCGGGGAAGAAGCTGCATAAATACTTCAAAATCCTGCCATCGCGGTATGATTTTTTCAATGCCCAGAATTGAAATCAGCGTTTCGGGGAGGGTGGTGCACATTCGTCCGTTACCCTCCGATTCTACCACGGCCACAGTTCCGGTTTCTGCCACGGCAAAGTTACCGCCACTGATACCTACTTTTGCTTTCAAAAAAATTTTTCTCAGGTAAAGCCGTGCGGCTTCGGCCAGGTGGGCGGGTTCATCACTCAATTCTTCTATATTCAGCTTTTTTCGGAATAGATCGCGGATTTCTGAACGGTTTTTATGTATAGCAGGCACCAGAATATGCGAAGGTTCATCACCAGCAAGCTGAATAATCAACTCAGCCAGATCGGTTTCCAGCGCAGTAATTCCTTCCTGTTTCAGCGCATCGTTAAGGCGAATTTCATCGGTGGTAATCGATTTAACTTTTACAACTTCGGTTTCGCCCTTTTCTTTAATTAGATTTGTTATGATCCGGTTTGCTTCATCACCATCGGCTGCCCAATGCACCGTTCCACCCGCTTTTTGCACCGATGCTTCGAGCTGAAGCAGATATTTATCCAGGTTATTCATCACCTCCGCTTTGATGCGGCTGCCCGCTTCCCTCAGCTCTTCCCAGTCGGGGAGCTCATGCACCACATGCGCCCGTTTTCCGCGAATGGTTTGTGTGGCATGGCCGATGTTTCGGCGCAGCTGCGTATTATCCAGGTACGATTTAGCCGATTTCTCAAAAGTGGGAAGTTTTGGTGTGTTTTTCTTATCCATTGGAAGAATATATCCAGAATTTAGAATTAAGTTGAGTGAAACGACATCCCGTTTTTTTGGAGAGTCTGCGCTTCGACTAGGTCAAGCAAAGTTCATCTACTTTTCATACTCCAGTCGACAAAAAAAGAAAGCACCTTCTGGAACCAAATCCACTCAGGCAAACAATTCCATCACCGCTTCTCCATCACCGTCCGGTGTTGTGTAAAAGGGGCGCCCTTCGATTACATAGTTCGTTTGGGGGTCAATACCCAGAGCATGATATATCGTTTGATGGATTTCATCGATAACCACCGGTTTTTCAACCGTTCCACAGGGACGTTCATCGGCCGTTTTACCATAGACAGCACCCTTTTTGATTCCGCCGCCAAACATCAGCATCGAACAACCATCTGTAAAATGCCGGTGCATGCCGTAATGAGAAAGGTTTTCCATCACGTCCGGAACCTCAACCTGATCCTGAACCCCAGCACCCGGACGGCCTTCCAGCACCATATCACGGCTGAATTCACTTGCCAGAACAACAAGGGTCCGGTCGAGCCGCCCCGACTGTTCAAGGTCTTTGATAAGCCGGGCAATGGGGCGGTCTATCATCTTTTTCATACGCACCGTACGGGTATGCCCGTTTTCATGGGTATCCCACCCCATAAATGGTTCATATTCGGTTGTTACATTAATGAACCGGGCTCCCGCTTCCGTAAGCCGTTTTGCAAGCAGACAACCAAGGCCAAACCGGCCGGTATCGTATGCCTCGTAGCTTTCTTTCGGTTCCTGACTGAGATCAAACGCTTCTGCATCCGGCGACTTGAGCAAAGCATACGACTGTTCCATTGCGCGCTGCATGGATTCCTTTTGATAATCACTCGCGTATTCTCCTGCCGGGCTTTGATCGATAAGTTCACGATAAAGCTGGTGCCTTCTTTCAAAGCGTTCTATAGACATTCCCACCGGCGGACGGACACTTTCCAGTCCGGAAGAGGGATCAGGAATCAGAAACGGTCCATATTCACTGCCAAGGAAACCTGCCGTATGATACGCTTTGAGTTCTTCAGATTCACCAACATCAAATCTCTGTCCGATACTGATAAAAGGAGGGATGACCGGGTTTATCGGCCCGAGTTCCCTGGCGATCCAGGCTCCGATATGCGGAACATCCACGGTCTGTGGCGGCTCATAGCATGTATGCCAGTGATACTGATGGCGTGAATGCAGAATGTGGCCCAGATCCGCTGCCCGATAGGATCGAATCACCGTTCCCCTGTCCATCACACTTCCAATCGACTCGAGGCCTTCGGAAAAAAAAAGGCCATCGACTGCGGTTGGCACTGAAGGAAATGTACTCAGCACGCGATCGCTTTCAAGGCCTTTTTCAAACGGCGTATAGGTTTTCGGATCGAATGTTTCTGTATGTGCCATACCCCCGGCCATCCATAATAATATAACGGTATCGGCTTTGGATTCTATTTTCGGCTGGCAACCGCTTAAAAAAGCAGAAGCTGGCAAGGTTGCTGACAGGGCGGCAAGTGTTGCAGCCGATGTTTTCTTTAAAAAGTCGCGGCGGTTCATTGGATCACTCATAAGGATAACTTGCCTCCGATTTATTATTCAAATCAAACGGATTAATAAATTAACTGAAATTCAGGCTGCATAACGATCGCCCATAACAGGTCCTGAACCGCCTCACTATTTGGTTCCGGTTTGATCATATCACCTGCAATCTTCAACTCACGTTCATTGGGATTCCGGTTAAACGCACTGAGGTATATCTGCCGGATCATTTCATCGGGATCATCTCCATACTCAGTCAACCAGCGATCTGCCCCGCGGCCAAGAACCTCATACACGAATTCACCGTTGGTAAGTTCCAACGCCTGCAACAATGTGGGATCCGTTTCACGATTGGTCGTGACGATCTCCCGGGCAGGGCGTCCCATCGCAGTCTGAAACGGATCATTTGGCACCAGGGCGGCTCGTACAAACTTCAGTCGTTCTTCTGACGGATCATGGGTAAACTCTACCAGCCTGCCCCAATAATTGTTATTCCTGCTATTGCCAAATGAGCGAACTGATTCCCATTCGCCATCGTCATATTCCAGTGACTTCCAGCCAGAACCAGGCTCAGGCTGGCGGTTCGTGATTAACCATTCACTGTTTGAATTCACTTCAAGCTCACTGCCATCATCAAAGACTACCTCAAGATTGATCAGAACTCCAGCAGGTTCTGCCGTGGCCCCACCTTTTTCTGCCTCTATTGCCAAAAGATTCTCACCATTTTGTAACTGCTGTGTTACATCCAGTCGCTCTACCTGACGCCAGTCCTGACCCTGGCCAGCCTTGGAACCGTTCACAAAGAGCTCAAACGACTGGTCAACTGAGATCAAGAGTCGTGCCTGCTCAATCCTCCTGTTTGACGGCAGCTCAAATGTATACCGGAAGTAATAGGTTCCGGGCGGAGAAAAAGCCGGGCGTCCATCCTCACGTGTATCATACCAGATCCAGGATGCATCTGCTATCTGGCTGTCGAAAGGATCGTAAGCTACAGAGCTATAAACTGGTGCCGCCAACTGACTCAGTGCATCAGCAAACTGTTCGGCGCTCATTCTTCTTCTCAGCGGACCACTAAAAACAAAATCTTTCGCTGCACCCGCTTCCATCTCAGTCAAAGCAACAGAAGGAAGTTGATAGGCGCGGGAACGCATGATCGATGACAAAAGGTATTTCAGGTCATAGTCATGATCAATAAGATCAGCTGCAAGCCAGTCGAGCAGCTCCTGGTTCCATGGTTCAAGATCCATCTCATCGGTGGGCTCAACCAGCCCTCTTCCCATCAGGCGGGCCCAGAACCGGTTGACAATGGTTCGGTAGAGCCGGCCATTATTATTATCAACAAGTATATCAGCCAGTTTCTCTAACCGCTCCTCTCGCGAGAGACTTCCATCGATTTCGCCGAGCTCACTATAATAAAAGGCGGGTTCAGCCATATCCCCTGTGGGTACTTCGCACCTTTCTATTGCCAGCGTTGTATCGGAGAAGACCGCTGCAAATCCATACGCCTCATTCAGTGTCATATTACTGGTAAAGCTGTTATGGCAGGAGGCGCACTTCAAATTAACCCCCATCAAAGATTGTGATATATTCTGTGCTGCCTGCATTTCCGTACTCTGGCTGGCATTGAAATCTCCGCGCCACTGAATTCCACGAATGAAACCTTCTGAATTTTCATCAGGATTGACCAATTCACGCACCATTTGATCGTAAGGTTTATTCTGCTCAAGTGAATTATACAGCCAGTCCGTAATCTGCTTTCTTCCACCGGTAATAAATCCTGTACCTGTATAGGCATTACGTAACAAGTCGTTCCAGAAACTCAATGAATTCTGTGCATAATCGTGATCACGGCTCAAAAGCGAATCAATCAGCCTGCTTCTTTTATCCGGTGCTGAATCTGCAATAAACGCTTCAATTTCCTCCGGTTCCGGAAGTAACCCAATTGCATCCAAATAAACCCGGCGTATAAAAACTTTATCATCGACCGGCTCCTTCCAGTTAATTCCGTTCTCCTGGAAATAGGCATCCATGAACCGATCTATTGGTGAATCCAGGTCTGGTCTGCCCTCCGGAGGCTCCGGTTTGGAGAGGGCAAGCTGAGCTTCCCTAAAAATACCGGTGGCATCATCGGACCAATAGGCTCCCTCTACAATCCATAAACGAATAAGTTCAATTTCCTCTGAATATAAGGAACGTCCCCTCTGCGGCATGACTTCATCATGACCTTGAGGTAGCAGCAAGCGACGCAGAAGTTCACTATCATCAGGCTGATTTGCAATGACTACAGAGCCTCCATCCCCTCCTTCAAAAACAGCCTCTTTACTGTCGAGCAAAAGGCCTCCTTCGGCATCCGTATCGGATGCGTGGCAGCGATAACAACTGCTTGCAAAAATACGCCGGACTCCGAGATTGAGTTCGTTCAGATGATGCTCGGAAAGAGGACCCATTTCTCTATGCTCAACCAATTCCATCAGTAATTCGCCTGATTCCCCGCGGTCGGAAACCTCATAATTCCAGGGCAGAACAGATGTCAGATAATCACTGCCATGCGTAAGGCTGGCCCCAAAATGCCCTGCAAATGTTAATAGTAGTACTGTTGCGCCAAGAGTGCCCCGATAGATATTCAGATCCCTTTTCCGGCCGCTTGCATCTGCCCGGTAAAGCAGCCAGGCGGCGGTTATTGAGAGCAGGACAGTAGCGATTCCGGTGTACTGATGATAATCAAGTGTCGATGCGGGGTAATTGCCTCCATAGGCAAGCATGAGTCCGACAAGGGCAGCCACCAGTGAGGTTCCGGCCCCTATATAAACCAGCCATCGAATACCCGGCCTCAGCTCGGATCGTTTACCTCCGAGTGTGAGCAACTCCAGGAAGAAAGCGGTAATCAGCACTCCGATCGGAAAATGTACAACGAGCGGATGAAGCCGGCTTAAAAACTCCCAAATCCATATTTCTGAAAGAGTATCTAACACTAATCTAAATTCTTTTGAAACCGCAATTTACAGTGATTCTTATTCATTCAGGTTTATCTAGTGTTGTGTCAACAGTAAAATGACGGAGGAGTCATCAGACGAGTCGATCTGAGATCATCCCAATCATCTTAGATGGTTCATATTTCGAAAAACTCGTCAGATGACTTTCTGAACTTTATCCGACAATTGAGAGTTGACACGACACTAGTGTCGTGCCAACAATCAAATGACGGGAAAACCCGCAATGTTTTTTCTTCAAATAATTAACATAAAAAAAGAGTTTCAAGCCACTTCTGGTTCTTATAAAAAATAGGACTTCACTTTCCCATCACATGCCTCACCTGGGCCGGATTATGATCGGCATCTTCTATACTTACCCGAAAAAATTCCATATTATACAGATCACGGTCGATGGCCAGATTGATTTGGTGAATACCTTCTGGCAGATCAGCCTGGATGCCCCGGCCTGAAATATCAGCTGGATTTCCACCGATCCAGGCATGAAGGCCCTCTGAGAAATTAAAGGAGAGTTGTACAATTCCGGCGCTCTGAACCTCAATTTCAAACCGTACAAAGCTCAGTTGACCATCTGCATCCAGATCTAAAACAGACAGTTCATCGATCGGAAGATCTCCGGAAACCATACTGTATTGATTCCTCCAGGTAAAACCGTCATCCTCGATCAAAATATAATTTGTACCATGTTCTTTTAACAATGCGACTGCAGCATCACTTTCACTGAGCATACGCCAGCGCCTGGCAACTCTTTCACCGGTCACACGAAATTCGCCCGGTTCGCCCAGTTGCGACAGATAACCCACAAGATCAATAAACTCTTCTCTTTCCAGACTGGAAGTTAATCCTGCAGGCATCAGGGAACCCGGTACAATATCCAGTTCATCAACCTGACCTGCCGGAATGGATACCTCCAGATCCGCTACATTTCTAATCACTACTTCAGAAGAGGTTTCACGGATCAAGGTTCCTAATACCACGCTGCCGTCACTTCGGGTTACACGATGCAGCTCATACCCTTCCTTGATATTAGCATTGGGATCAACCAGGGCTGTTATGATATTATCCGTAGGTGCGCTTGTGCCCAGGCTGCTCAGGTCGGGACCTGAAAGCCCGCCTGCACTGCCAATTGCATGGCAATTCATACACATAAGATGTGGCATCCGGAAGATTCTTTCCCCGTTAGCGGGATCTGCTGTAGTTCTGACTTCCCGCTCCAGTGTATTGATCTCCTGACTGCTGAGATCCTGCGGCATACGTTCGGGAGGCAATATACCGCCGGATGCTTCAAAAGCCTGTATCAGTGCCTGGGAGTCATGATCATTTTGCCTATACCAAGGCAATTCATTCTGCATTGCCTGCCGACCTGCAATGGCCTGTTCTTCCGGAATCCTTTTTTCTTTCAATTCCTCTGCAAAAGCACGGGTGCCCTCCGCACGAGAGATAAAAGCAGAGAACAGTACTCTTGCATCTGTATTCTCAGGCAATTCCTGCAAGACATTTACAGCTACCCGGGCAGCTTCGGAAATTTCAAAGCGCACAAGCTGAGCCACTGCCTGAATACGCAACTCAGGTGGATGGTCAGTTTTTGTCATTTCAATTAAGATCTTCCGGCTTTCATCATCACGCATAGAAGCAATTGACTGAAGAGCTGCAATCTGCAAATTCCCCTCTTCAGCCTGAGCTATCTTTACCAATTGGTCTCTCAATTGAGACAACTGCCACAAGCCTGCCAGCCGGACTGCACTCAGTGAAATTCTTTCTTCTTCATGACCCAAATAACCGGTTATTATTTCCAGATTTTTATCTGGTTTTAGCTCCTGCTGCTGATAGGCTTGTTCCAGTGCTTCCATGTATTCCGCTTTCTTACCTTTATGCTCCGGATCATCAGATACAGCCAGTTCATACAACACATTCAAATCGGACATTCTTCCCCACCGGGAAACAGACCTCAGGACATCCTCGTGATACTCCTCTGGCACGCTCCCGTCCAGATACTGTTCCAAAAGATAGGCCACCGCATCCGGATTATTAACTGATTTTAGTGCATATGCCCTCTTTTTCGGGTCTTCTATGAAGCTCGGATCTGTCTCCATCCGGGTCATCCATGTGGGTTCCAGTTCTCGAATCGTCTGCCAAAGGGCAAAATCAAGAAATTCGTCCATCGGTCGATCCAGAACGGACAGAGCTGCCAGGGCGGCTTCAGCCGATTGATGACTGCGAAGAGCAATGGCTGCTTCAAGGCGAACACGCGGCTGATCATCTTGTACAGACTTTATCAACAAATCCAGATTATTCTCGATTCTGTCACTCCAGTCATACAAAGTTCTTACAGCAGCTGCCCTCACATTGTGGTTTTCTGCGTTCAACAGTTTCGAAAGCAGTTCTTCGTTAACAACGTCCAGCGCCTGGCTAACCCATAATGCTTCAAGCAAGTGAAATTCATGATCTTGATTTGTGGTATCAATCGATTCTATCCATTCATTTAATACCGGGATAACCTCATCGGCACCGCGTTCTTTAAGTACCTGCCTTGCCTGGGCACGAGTCCAATTTTCAGGCAATGTCAATGCATCCAAAAGATCTTTCGTTTCTGCATCAACCAATACGGGCGATTCAACCGGCGGAGAATCTTTTTCTGTGATTCGCCAGATCCTGCCGCGTTCCTGATCACGGCGTTCATCCCGAAAATCAACCTCACCATGTTGAATAATCGGATTATACCAGTCAGCTACATAAATCGCACCATCCGGACCGATGGTTACATCCACAGGGCGAAACGCAACGTGATCGGTCCACAGCAAATCTTCTGCCTGATCTGATGAATAACCGCTTCCCTGTTCACTGAGTACAAAGCGATTGATCCGGTTCGCTCTGTAATCGTTGGTAATAATATTCCCTTCCCATGATTCCGGAAGATGTCTGCCAGATACGACTTCCAGCCCGGAATGTTTAGGCTGCCCGGGATTAAGTCCGCTTATGGTCCTTTCAGCGCCGGGTGTGGCCAGAAATGTAGCACCGGGAAAAGCGTAGTTAATACCTTGTCCACCGGCACCATCGGTCAGGAACGTTTCTCCGGTTTTTCCAAATTGCAAACCCCAGGGATTGACCAGCCCGCGCGTAAAAACGTCCAGTTCCAGAGTTTCGGGACGCAATCGCCAAACTCCGCCCCCTTCGAGCCGCCGAACACCGTGAGGGGTTTCAACATGACTGAAAATATATATCGACTGATTGAAATAGAATCGGCCATCCGGGCCCCAGCGAAATGTGTGGATCAGGTGATGAGAGTCGGCGGTTCCAAAACCACTCAACACGACTTCTCTTTGATCCGCCTTACCATCACCAGTGGTATCTTTAAGATGAAGAATTTCAGTGGAATTTGCCACATACACGCCCCCGTCCCCAGGCAGAATGCCGGTGGGTATCATCAGGTCGTCTGCAAAAACCGTTGATTTATCAGCGACCCCATCTCCGGTGGTATCTTCCAGGATGTAGATTTTATCACTCGGTTCCTCCCCGGGTTTGGGTTGTGGGTAAATGGAGCTTCCTACGACCCATAATCTGCCTTCAGCATCCCAGTTCATCTGGATCGGTTTTCGAACCATTGGTTCTGATGCAAACAAGTTCACCTCAAATCCTTCCTGTACACGTAACATTTCAAGCTGTAATTCAGGATCGGGATCCGGAACATTTCGCAGATCATCCTGTGCATAGATCAGAGTTGGAACAAGGAACAGTGTAATGTATAATGCAAATCTCATAATTTATTTCTGTAATACCATTTTAAATAGTGGTCAAATCAGTTGAGTTCGATTAATCAATTAGGTCAGACTTTTCCAAAGTTTACGTTCGTATTTCATCTGATTATCTTGATTTTACAAGGCGATAGACATTTGTATTTGGTTGACGAATTTTAAAAATTTCGCGCTCCTCCCGTTCAATCAACTCGTCCAATTGATGTAATTCACTCACATTCTGACCTTGTTCATAGGAGCGAAAACCGGTGATATAGGTTCTGTTTTGCGGGCGATACTGATTGAAAAAGAGATTGTTTTTTCTGACAATCCTGTTTTTTAACAATCCGGCCTGAGTGCACGTTGTACCATAATAAATTTCAACTCCATCTTCCCATTCACTGGCAGTTGCTGTTTTTTCGTAACCGGCATCAATGGTAAGTGTATACCGCCCTTCCTCAAGCCCGGAAACGGATATCGAGTGAGTTTCAATATCCGGGATCCCTTCAGAGCGGGGGAGTGGCAACCATTCATCCTTGGCCTTAAATTGTATCTCATTTTCACGATGTTCAAAATCGGCGATGGATACACCTTTTGAATAGGTCTGCCCATTATATAGATCAATAGAAACAGACCATTCTCGTGGTGTCAGATTCAACGCTGACTCAATGGTGCCGGCAAGATAAATATATCCGGTTTCATTCAGATGGATCCCATTTGTTGTAAGTTTCTGGCCATCTTCTATCTCCATAAGTGGAGAGAAAATATCAATGAACCGTACCCCGCGTTTATCGGCAATACCGGATATGGTTTCTGAATATTTTTCTACAATTTGATTATGATCCGTTGCAAAAGATTCGGTAATGTCGGTGGGAAACTTGGGAATAGGTGAGAGCAGGACAGCTTCAGCATTCAGTTCTTCTATTTTGTCCAACAGTTTATGTAGTCCCTCAGAAAAGCGGGGCAATCCATCTTCACCTTCGTATGCTTCAACTCCGCCGTATGCAACAAATACGACAGTTGGTTTGGCATTGGTCAATTGTTCTATTAGATGACCATAGGCATCAGGCGGAGTCGTGAAATAGCCTCTGGCTTCTCCAAAAACTGTATCTCCTGTCCAGCCCAGATTTCGGACTGTAATATTGCGGTCGTGCCATCGGGTTGTCAGGGCAAGCTCAATATATCCATGCCTCAATTCACGCTCGAATAAAGAATTTCCCAAAAGAACAACTCTGTCATTATCATGGAGCTCAAAAGGTCCTTGCAAATCTTCAGCGAATATCGTGAAAGGTAACAGAATCAAACTAACCAGGAAGCTAATGACAAAACGCTGAATATTTTTCATTCGAGAATGATTCAATAAAAGGATAATAAGATTAATGTAATGAAAGTACTGGAAAGCTTTTTGCGTCTCGTTTTCTAAAACGACAACACAAAACAGCTGATGATTTTTATTGGCACACCAAATCCCGGCCTATAATTAATAACCTGATTTTCATTCACCTATATAACAGGTATACATCTGTATTATAGAGAAACTGAAATCCTGAATCTACTCAAAACCCTCATTATAAAACAGGTACAGGCCGTCTTTGCCGGCAACGATGATATCCATGTAGCCAGAATCATTTAGATCAGCAATTGAAAAATAAATACCGGTTCCTTTCCCAACTCCCAATGGGCCGGAAGCAATGGTATGTCTAACAAATGAGGTGCCATTCCATTTATAATAGTAAAGCCCTATCGGGTCATTTGTTCCGGGATCATTCCCGTTATGAGCCCGATAACGTTTGCCTGTTACCAGTTCATAATTGCCATTCAGATCGGCAACCCCAACCGATTCGTAACTTTCTGAAGCGATCTGTGTCTTTTTAAAGTGAACAGATTGGGCAAATACTGTTGTACTGGTGCAGATGCATGTGGTTATCAGTAAAGCGAGTAATCGATAATTCATCACTTCACCCTCTCGCGCCATTCCATCAGTTTTTCCCGCATTATTTGCAGTTCTTCAGTATAACTATGATCGTGAATCAGGTTTCTCTTTTCTGTAGGATCAGACTCTAAATCAAATAGCTGTTCATACTCCCATTCCGGCCAGTAAACATACTTCATATCTAATCTGACAACAGCTTCTGATGAAGGAATGCGGCTTTTGTATGTAATCGTCGGGTGTTCATAGAAGAACTCATCCCTCCAATCCGGCGGGTTTTCTGAAAGATAGAGTTGTGCCAAATCTTTACCCTGAATTACATCCGGGATATCAAAACCGGCAGCTGATATGATCGTCGGTGCCAGGTCGATATTCAGTGCCATTTCATCTCTGACTTCTCCGCCTGTTGTCAGACGCGGGTCATGAATTAGCAGCGGAACCCGAATCGATTCCTCATACGGATACCATTTATCGGCCAGTCCCCGATCGGCATGAAAATAACCGTTATCCCCAATAAAAATAATCAGCGTATTATCATAGACACCTTGCTCCCTGAGTTCATCAATCAATCGCCCAACAGATTCATCAACTTCTGTAATGAGTCGAAAATAGTTGGTCATATATTCCTGGTAGCGTTCGGGAGAGTCAAACCGCCAGTTATAGCGTACTCTTGCTTCATTTGCTTCCTGCCTGATAAACTCCGGGAGTGCCAAAACATATTCAGCACGGTTTAACGGTGATGGTGGTATGGTAACTCCCTCATAATACTCCGCACTCCAGTCTTGCGGCAGGTACTGTTCCGGAGCAGGATCTTCTGCATGAGGGGCAAAATAGGAGAGACTCAGCAGAAAAGGCCGGTCTTTCGGGCGTTCACGGAGAAATTCGATTGAGTCAAGAGTGTTCTTCTCAGTAACATGGATACGTTCACCATCTTCATCCTCGATCCAGTGCCGACCCTGGTAGGATCGTAAAAAATCAAAATCACCTTCACGTGCCTGACCAATGCCATATTTTCCTACAAAGCCAGACCAATACCCTTTATCCCGCAATAATCCGGTATATGTTTTTGCAAATGCATCCGGCTCAATTTCCACACCAAACTGGGTGATATTATTGCGTGACATGTACTGACCGGTAAGAATAGAAGCCCGGCTGGTCATACAAATTGATGTAGTGACATACGCATTGGTAAATCGCACACCCTCATCAGCAAGCTGATCCAGACGAGGCGTATGAATAATATCATTACCAGCTGCACCCAGTGCATCCCACCTCTGGTCGTCACTGACGAGAACAACAATGTTCATGTGTAACTGATCCAAGGACTGAGATTGAATTTCTGATTGCATCAATACCAATGTCAACAATGCATAAATGGCTAAATTTTTCAGAAGGTTAGGTTTATGTTTTGTCATATTTTTGGCTCGGAATTGTTTTGTATGAGCAGCATCAGTATTTCAGATTCTTATGGAACCATTGCGGAAAATAGTATCCATTCAATTTGCCCAATCAAGGTTTATAAGGGCAGATTTGAAATTCTATTGAGAAGTCCCTACGGGGCAAGGTTTTAAAAAAAATGGCCACAGTCACTGAAACTCTGCTACCTTAAATAAATAACTCTTTATGTTTTTATGTTTGAGGACAAATCTGATTTGAGACGCCGGCCTCTGACCCGGATTCAGTCTCATCCCGGACAAAAAATTATTTATATATCAAGATCAGGATTGTCGGGTCCAAAATGCTTGAGCATGACAATGGGATCTGTTTTTGACGGATTGACGATTTTCACACCTTCTTTTGCAGCTTTCTCACTTACAAAGAATTCGTCATGAGAAAGTTGACCAAACCGGATCATGGTTGGTGTTTCAATATCCCAAACCCCCATAGTGCCGTGTCCCTGCATCATAATCATTCCATATGCAGCGGAATCTTTGATGGTTACGGCAGCTCCCGGCAGGACAGTAAGTTCTTTTGCACTGAAATCTTTGGATTTGTAGCATACCCATTTATCTATATAACCATCAGCTTTCATCTCTTCCAGTGACTTTACCGACAGGGGTTCCATAAAGCGATTTTTTTGGATATTCGGATCAACATTCAGCTCCCAGTCCAGTATTTCGATCAGCCAGTCGTAGTCACCAAGGCGATCTTCTGGAGTATCTTTCCAGAGTAATTCTTCAGGTACAATCGCATCACCCACCAACGACTCGTACATGGAAAACACGTCAGAAGCTTTTTGAGGTTCATAGGTGCAAAGGCTGCCGGGAGCGTGCAATACGCCCGGGGGGACATCCCAGCCGGTTCCCGGTTGCAACCGATGAGCCTGAGAAAGGTTTGTGATTTTATTATCTCCTTTGGTGAAATTTTTCAGGCATTCCATCAAATGGTCTTTGGTCGTACCAGGATTGAGTCCAAAAAATGTGTACGGGAAATCGCCACCGTGATTGTTCACCTGTGGCGGAAAATAATAGGCTTCTGGTTTTCCATACTGGTTGGTCAGTTGGGCATGTTCATCCCTGTGATGGACATGATGTGGCAACGCCCCTTTATTATCAAAAAATTTGGAATACATTGGCCAGCTTTCATATTTGTTCCAGATTCTTTCACCCAGCAAATCGCTTTTTAATTCTTCAACAGCATCCCTTAACAGCAAACGTTCTATTTTCCCGTTATCCTCGAAAATAATCTGACTCAATCCTTCATTTTCACCAGTAAGAGGGCCATTATCAGCCGGTGTTGTAGAAGCAAACCATCGCTCATCGATTCCTCCCCGCTCACCACCAAGGGCATAGTAATCATCGGGGTGTAATTTTATTCTGCGGCCGGGAATACAAAATGAACGAGGCACCCAGTTCGGTGCCAATCTTAGAATTCCTTTTCCTTGTTCCAGTGCTTTTTGTGCTATGCTCATGGTTACATCCTTAATTTTTAATTCAGTATTCAGTTTGTTAGAGGAAATTCTGCAATCAATAAACACTCGCTTTTATTTCCAAATCATAGGATCTGGTTTCACCTGGCTCGAGTATCAGCAATGTATTGTTTTTGCGTGCCCCGGATTGACCAATTGGAGGATGTGTGCAAGGTTCCAGTGCCATTACATATTCATTACTGCCCCAGTGCTGCCAGTTTGTTAACCAGTTTAATTGTTTTTTGTAAAACTTTAAATCTACTCCCAAACCGATGGTATGATTTTTAACACCACATTGGCAACTTCCATCCGGTTGTGACTCAATATCAATAAAGCCGACAGCTTCTCCACTGCCGGAATGGTCATTAATGGGGTTACGGCAGGTTTTGTAGTTATTTCCGTCCCGGAATATTTTACGGCTTTGATCATTTGGCACCTGCAATTCACCCTTCCAGTAAATTTCGGCACCGTCATCGATCAATGGCCAGCCAAAATTACAGTGGTAAAGCAGCATGTGGGGGGCCGGTTGATTGCCAAGATTGGTTACTTCATCATGGATTTTTACAATCGGTGAACCCAATGTTGCAGAAATTGTCCGCTTCAGCTCCAGATGAGGCCCAAATGTGGTCGACTGGATCATCCTTCCGGTTATACTCATTCCCAAATCCTCCCCCGCTAAATCAGGTTGAATAACGGAAATCACCTCCGCCGGTGAGTGACTGATACGGTCGTGCAACCCTCTTTCCCCATGCTCATCCTTTTCAGGCCCGCCGACATGGGTCAGTCCGCAGGTAGTCAACAGCCCGCCACCAAAAGAGTTCAGCCATTTGGCTCCTTCTACCGCAGAAGGATTCGGTGCCGTAACTCCCAGGTGGCTGATCCATGCAAGGCTGTACTGGTTATAGAATGCATCAGCAATATCCATACATCTATCCAGAACAACTTTAAATCGGAACCCGCTGCCGGTATTAACCCAGGCAATCCTGGTCCCTCTGCCTCTGCCGTTATCAATTAATGCCGTTTCAATACCGCCCAGCTGAATATGG
>SLGL01000354.1 GCA_007123785.1 Balneolaceae bacterium | reverse complement strand
TGAATTTACCATAATTAATTTCTTCAGTTATCTTTTTTCTGTTTGGATAATAGTCGCTGAACCAAGTCTCGATACGATTCACGTTCCTCCTCTCTTGATTTGGACAGATGTTCTCTGTATTCGCGGTTTAATCCTTCTTGAAGGCTATAACACATAAACAGCAGAACAATTAAAAATGGCAACCCGGTACTGATAGCACCCGCCTGCAGTGCACCAAGCCCGCCACCAATCAAAAGAATGGCAGCGACAGCACCCTCAGCAGTAGCCCAAAAAACACGCTGACCAACCGGAGAGTTCATCTTGCCACCACTTGTAAGTCCGTCTATGACCAAAGAACCCGAATCGGAAGATGTAACAAAAAAGCTCAAAACAAGAATTATAGCAAGAATAGACATCACAATGGAAAAGGGAAACTGATCAAGCAAAATAAAGAGAGATGTAGTTTGATCGGCCTCAACGGCAGAAGCAATCTCTGCAATTCCAGCAGTTTCAAGATAAAGTGCACTTCCGCCAAAACCACTCATCCAGAGAAAGGTTACCATAGTTGGGACAATTAAAACACCAAGCATAAACTCTTTAACCGTACGGCCTTTCGAAATTCGTGCGATAAACATTCCCACATAAGGTGACCATGAGATCCACCAGGCCCAGTAAAAAACCGTCCAATCCGTCATAAAACTGCCCTCTTCAAACACTTGGGTCCATGTGGCATATGAGACGAAATTTTGCAGATAATGTCCGGTACTCTGTACAAAATTTCCTAAAATATAGAGTGTAGGGCCTACTATCAGAATGAAAAGCAAGAAAAGTGCAGCCACACGGATGTTAAACTCGCTAAGTACTTTTACTCCCTTGTCTATACCCAACATTACAGACACCACAGCAACTGCGGTTACAACTGTAATGATAATTACCTGAAGGGTTACATTATTTGTAAATCCAAATACATATTCCATCCCTGCACCGGCCTGTGATGCACCCAGTCCAAGCGACGTAGCAAGGCCAAACAGAGTGGCCAAAACGGCAAGAATATCTATCAGATCACCCATCCAGCCGTTAATACGTTCGCCCAGAAGCGGATAAAAAACGGATCGAAATGAAAGTGGCAGTTTACGGTTGAAAGTAAAGAAAGCAAGTGCAAGGCCTACAATAGCATAAATAGCCCAGGCATGCAGTCCCCAGTGCAGGAAGGTTATCCCCATTGCATCACGCACAGCACCGGTTGAACCAACTTCAGCATGAGGCGGATATAATAAGTGCCAAATCGGTTCTGCTACAGCGAAAAACATCAACCCTATACCCATGCCTGCACTAAACAGCATAGCAAACCAGGCCATCGTGCTGAACTCAGGTTCCGTATCCTGGCCGCCAAGGCGTATTTTGCCAAATTTACTAAATGCAAAATAGATCGAAAAGCCGATAAATATGTTTACCCCGGCCACAAAGAGCCAGCTAACCCAGTCTGTAATATTCACTCTTGTTGTGTTAAATGCTACTTCTGCGGCATCTCCGGCAAGTATGGTTCCAACAATCAGAATGGTTATAAGAATTACTGATGGCCAAAAAACAGGGCCATGAATTTGAAATATCTTTTTTTTACCGGAGGTATTACCACCGGTATTCTCTTCGTCTCCATTTACCATAGATTACTCATTTTAGTTTGAACGAATGAACGGGCTTTTGATGTCTTTTAAAAAAGAACCATATGTGAATGTTGAATCTGATATTGAATACTGTCTCATCAATGTCCAGATCTTTATGCCCGGTCCGGCTCAAATCAGAATTCCTTTATATTCTGAATTATACTTTCAAAATTGCTACTTAGCGAAAGTATAACATTCCCTACCGGTATTACATCATACGAATAACAACCGGAACCACCGGCATCAAACGCATCCGTCGGACCATCCGGTTCAGACTGATAGAAATAGGCTAAATCCCTCTGAAAACTGTCGGTGCAATGAGCAATCTTGAATGTCATATCATGATCTTCATGCAGACCTGCATAATATGGCAAGCTTAACCACCCGACATTTGAGTTGTATTGTAAAATTCCAATAACAACCAAAGTCACGCTAACTTGAAATATAGTGTCACGTCAATGCTATACCTTCGGTTGAATTTTAGATGATCATCACATAAGTGTTTTAATGAACACAATAATGAATTATTTATAACACTTATTATGTGAAAAGAAAACAATAAGAATAATCAAATGCAAAAACTTGAATAGCGCAGAGAAGTATGTGCTAAACCATGACAACAGCTGTATAACTGTTTTTTGTCGGCCATATAAATCAAACCAGCCATCCAGAAAATTCAAATTTTTTTCTGTTTATTCGTTAATATTACAAAATTAAGGAATACAAAGTGCTACTTAATCAAACCCTTGAATCATGCCAACAACCTCAGGGAGTGTTCAGAAATTAATGATGAACGGCCAAAGGGCGATGGGACGAACAGACTGGACCGAAGCAAAAAAATGCTTTGAACAAGCGCTGCAGATCAAGGAGACCCCGGAATTGCTCGAATTACTCGGCCTCGCCACCTGGTGGCTCGATGATGCCGAAACCACATTCGATTCGAGGGAAAAGGCATTTCAGATCTACCGCAGACAGGGCAACACAAGAGCTGCTGCACGTGTGGCAATTAGTATTGCCTATGATTATTTCTCTTTCCGGGGAGAGTATGCACTTTCCAACGGCTGGAGCCGCCGGGCAAACAGGCTGCTCGAAAACCTGGAAACCGTACCCGAACATGGTTTGGTCAAAGCCTGGGATGGAAATGTGGCTATTGAAGTTGATCACGATCCTGCCAAAGCTTTTCGCCTGGGCAAAGAAGCTGCTGATATTGCTGAAGAACTCCAGGATTTTGACCTGCAGATGATGAGCATTGCTCTGCAGGGACTTGCCCTCGTATTTGAGGGGAAAGTTGAAGAGGGAATGCCATTGCTCGATGAAGCGGCAACAGCTGCAATGACCGGAGAGATCTCTGATCTGGAAACAAGCATCAATATTTGCTGCTACCTCATTACGGCCTGTGAATACGTTCGCGATTACAACCGGGCGGTTCAATGGTGTTTCAGAGTAAATCGGCGGACGGAAAACGGTACGTTTCCCCTGATGTTCTCTTTTTGCCAGATCCACTACGCCGGCGTACTGATCTGGAACGGAGATTGGGATGAGGCCGAAACCGTTCTGAAAAAGGCATCAAACAACCTGATTGACTCCCGTCCTGCCCACGCGGCCGAGGGACTGGTAAAGCTCGCCGGTATCTGCCGATTTCGCGGGGAATTTAAAAAAGCTGAAGAGTTGTTGGACAAAGCCGGGAAAAAACCATTCAGAATGCTGGGTGCAAACCTTGTTCTTCTGGAAAAAGCGGCCCTCGCTTACGACAGGGGTGATCCGTTGACAGCTGCAAATCTTGCTGATCGGTATCTCCTAAACACACCTGAGGAGTGCCGATTGATGCTTCCTAAAGGCTTGGAAATACTCACACTGTCTCAGCTTGACCTGCATAAATTAAAAGAGGCAGTACAAACTTCACAGCGATTAAGAATTATAGCTGAAATGGCTGGAACAGAGCCCTTGATCGCATTTGCCCATTATACAGACGGAACGGTACATCTGGCAAAAAAGGAGAATCAACAAGCTTGTAAATGCTTTGAGCGATCTGTAGAACTCTTTCACAGAAACAAAAATCCTTTCCAAACAGCCCGTTCCCGGTGCGGAGTGGCCAGGGCACTGCACCGCCTCGGACAGATTCAACTCTCACTTCGTGAGATTCATACAGCCATTGAAACCTTTCAAGATCTAAAGGCGCAACCGGAACAGGAGCGTGCCAAAGCCATTTTAAAAAAAATAAAAAACCAGCCAGCCGATTATGCTGAGGCTTCATCTCCGGATGCATTTACAGCCAGAGAACAGGAAATATTATGCGAAATTGCAAAAGGAAAAAGCAACTCACAAATTGCAACCGACCACTATATCAGCATTCGAACCGTAGAGCGGCACATCTCCAACATCTACGGGAAGCTGGGGATATCCGGAAAATCGGCGCGCGCCAAAGCCACCGCGTTTGCACATCGAAATGAATTGGTTGGGTGAAGAATAAAAATTATACGGCAACCCTAAACGGACTATACCTGAACAGGATTACAGTATGTTTATGATTGAACCGGCATGGTTTTCATAATACTTCACACTCTTGCCCTGCAGGGGTTCACTCGGCCAAATATTCTCGTCTCCCCTCCTGTGGCCTGTCTACGTGTAATAAATACGTGCACGCACTCATGAGAAATACCATCACTGCTGTTATACTAAAACTAACGTTAAGCATCAGGCCAAATTTTCAATATAAATTTACATAATGATGAATAAGACCTACATCAAAGAACCTTTTGTAAAATCCAATGTGTTACAGGCCGGACCCGATGATGCCGGTGAAGCGATTGATACAATCGTTCTGGCGTTTTCCGCAGATCCGCAGCTGAGGTGGCTATGGCCGGAAGCCGATGATTACCTCGCATTCGGTCCGAAGTTTTTTGAAGCATTCGGCGGCAACGCGTTTTCAAGTGATTCGGCATATTATACCCGGGATTTTTCAGGAGTAGCGCTCTGGTTGCCACCGGGAGTCCATCCCGATGAAGAGAGTCTTCTGGCCCTTCTTGAAACCGCCGCTCCCGCCTCAAAGCTACCCATTGTCATGGAAGTTCTTGAGCAGATGGACTTCCATCAGCCCGACGAGC
>SLGL01000402.1 GCA_007123785.1 Balneolaceae bacterium | reverse complement strand
GTAAACCTGCTCGGGAGTGCATTTATAATTCTTCTCGCAAGCGGGCCCTTCTCAAAAATCAGGTTAAGGTGAATCCCGGAGCTTTCTGAAAATGGATAAACGTCTTTCAATTCATCAAAAAGATAGTTGCATAATTCTCCCGCAGAAATTTTCTTTTCCCGAAGTCCGAAGAGTGATAAAAAATCGGCATTTTGGATTATAGCCTGTTCTCCAAGTTTTATCGTTTTCATCAAAATTTGATAAAGTTCCGTTTCGCTCCACGCTTGTTGTTCTGCTCTTGAAGCCCATTTTTCATCCACAAGTGCTTTGGTTAGGTTAACCACCCATTCCAAAACTGCAATATCTGCACCCGGATATTCCTGATTATCGATTACCCTGATTTCGATTGTTTGCCGGTCCCACCGCGACATGGCACCCCGTGAGTTGAGCCACTCTTCCTGCAGAATACCATCGGGATCGAACGGGGCAATTTCCCGGTACATAGGCTGAAAAATCTCCTGCTCATAACCGGACTTTGAAAACACCGGTTCAGGCACAATTTTCCCTGTAACCGAGGGAATCCTCATAGAATTGGTGCGGTACATCTCCATTCTGTAGTCGAGAAATGGTTTCCGTTCGGCATCGGCAATGGGTGAGCTTGCCGCAACAGCAGGTATCAGTGGCAACGCCAGCCGCGTTGCGGCATGAAGTTTCCCGAACTCTTCATCACCGTCAAATGGAAGGTTCAGATGTGTGCTTTGCAGGTTTGCCCATCCGTGACCCCGGCAATCGAAAATGCGATGATAGGCCTCATAGATCAGGTTTTGTTCATGCGGCCAAAGTTTTACTTCTGTGAAGGGATTCATCCAGGGGTGAATCGCTCCGGGCATCAAACGTGATCCATAACATTCAAGAATTTCCTCTATTGCCCGGACCTGGGCTATAAAAGCACTTTGAAGAGGTTCGAGTGAAACAGCCGGCCCGTCAGTTTTTATCTCAATCACATGCAGAACCAGTTCGTTACTCCATGCAATGCATTCGAAAGAGTGTTCATTTACAATTTTACCAGCAGCCTTTTCCAGCAGACGGTCAGAAACAGGTTTTACATCCAGAGTCTCACTGTCTGCAATCATATATTCCAGCTCAACACCGTATCCCTCAAATAGTGAAAGGGGGCGTTTTGTGTTGATTTCTACAGGACTGCTCATGAAGTACCTTTCTTTTTTTCTTCAATACGACGCAGTAGTTCAAGCATTATTTTTCTGTACAATTCATCTTTCAGAACAGCATCTTCCAGCCCCGAATCAATACTCGGATTGTCATTCACTTCAATCACATACGCCTGGTTGTTCACCTCTTTCAGGTCAACGCCGTAAAGGCCATCCCCAATCAAAGCAGCAGCCTTGATTGCGGTATCCAGCACATGTGATGGGATCTCATCAGCCGGTATGGTTTCACTGTCGCCTTCATAAATTTTTCCGTCATCCGGACGTTCATAAATCTGCCAATGTTGCCTTGCCATAAAATACTTGCACGCGAATAGCGGGTGTCTGTTCAGGATACCAACTCTCCAGTCAAATTCAGTCGGAATAAACCGCTGAACAATCAGAAGTTCTGACTTTTCAAAAAGATGTTCTGCCATTTGCACAAATTCCGTGGCACTATCGGCCTTCACAACTCCCTGAGAGAAAGAGCTGTCGGGCTGTTTCAGAATACAAGGGAATCCCAGCTTTTCCTGAACCATATCCGTTTGAACCGATTGGATAATCAGGGTATCGGGAGCAGGGATATGGTGTTTGTTCAGAAGCTCGGCCAGATATACTTTGTTGGTGCACTTCAGGATTGATTCGGGATCGTCAATCACAATCAGCCCCTCGGCAGCTGCACGGCGGGCCATACGGTAGGTATGATGGTTTACATGCGTCGTTTCCCTTATAAAAAGGGCGTCAAACTCATTCAGGCGCGAGGCGTCATCTTTAGTAATAAGCTCAGTGTAAAAATGAAGAGCTTCGGCTGCCTGAATAAATCGGCGGATCGCCTTTTCGTTAGATGGCGGCATCATTTCATCCGGATTTATCAAAATAGCAAGATCGTAGCGCGTTTCCTTTTTGGGAACTCCCCGGTATCTTTTTTTAAAAAACTCCTGAGCCATTTCCGAAACAAAAGACCGGTGCTCTCCCGGAATTTCACTTGTGGCAATCGGATAGATATTTTTTAAAAACCACTCCTTTTCTTTGCGGAGAAACTCTGCACGGAGTAAGGGTGCCTGAAAATGGTCAAACAACCGGCTCGATAGCTTGTCGTATCGTTTAGCAAGATTTTTCCCAAAATAAATACTGAGCGTAAACCTATGTCCCTGAATGGGTTTAAGGGTTTTTTGAATCAGTACGTCCAGTTCATCTGAAACGATTCGGATAATAGTTTTGGATTTGAGATCCTGGATAGCCAGAACATTCGGAAAGGGTTTATGCCCCCGTGCAGTTGCCAGCAGCGAAACATAATAGCCAAGGGTCTGATAACGATAGCTCCGGCTCAGATTAAATACTTTTGCATTACGAAGTGCAATGTATTGAGGATCGGTGATATAATTTTTTGCCGAAATTACCTGCACACCGGGAATATCCAGCAGCCAGTTTTCAGGATTGTTAACTACCACAAGTTGATGCATTGACCGATCTATTTTGGGGTGATGATGATTAGGTTCGCATCATAGGTTACGATACCAAGCAAGATAGCATTAATTACACGATCTATTTTAAGCTTGTAGAACAGCCCGTCAGTAACCGGACTTTTTCCCAGCGGATCGGCTATATAGACTTCCCTGTTTTGCACATCGTAACCGTGCAGTACCACAAAATGGCCTGTGGGCTCTCCGCGAATATCATCATAAATAAGCTCCGGGCCGAACTCCCTTGCGCTCTGGTAGAGACAGGTTGCACTTAACCCGGCAATTACCGGTTGTTCTTTTTTCAAGTACCTTCGTATAATAGCCGGGCGCAGATCTTCGAACCGAAGATGGCCACCCAGTTTCAAAAACCGGATATATGAATCAATGGTGGTTTTCAGTTTTTCATCCTTTTTAAATTCGGCCTGTTTTTGCAGCTTTTCTATAATAATTTGCCGGGGCTTGCCTTTCCAGGTTGGATCAAATACGTGCAGGTTATAAGAACAGATAGTGGCTTGGTATCCCCGTTTAAGAGCATGAACCGCTAAAAAAACCCCCAAAGTACCGCCATCCTCAAATTGAGGCACTTGTTCAATTACTGTACTCAGTGATACCGGATCGTTGTAATATTCATAAATGGTTTGCAAACAGGTCGGGCCACAGGTTGTTTCATCAGGTTGTTTTTTTATAGGGATGTTCAGCATCGGCAGCAGGCAATTTCTATATCAAATATACGGTTATAAACGTAACTGAAAGTAAAACAGATATTTTATACTCAAAGTATATACCATATAGCCTGTTAAAATCAGCTTTTTTGTCCTCCGGGCTGCTTAACCTGCATTATTCACCAAGAAATTTGGTTGAATAACTGTGCCCCGGCCCGTTTCAATGTTCCAGGCAATCTAAAAAAGGTAAAACGATGGAATTCCTTCAGACAGATCTAACCATTCCAACTCTTTATGAAGATCTGGCGAAATGCCTTCAACAACTTGAACAAGATCCCTCAGCCGTAACTTCATCCCGCGCAATCGTGGATGAAGCATTGAAGGATGGTAACGCTTACTACGGAATCAATACCGGTTTCGGAGTCATGGCTACACAGCGGGTTTCAGATGAACAGCTCACTCAGCTTCAGCGAAATCTGATACTCTCGCACGCGGCAGGTGTAGGCGATTTAATTCCGAAAGAGATTTGCAGGCTGATGCTTCAGCTCAAAATTCATTCCCTGTCCATCGGGTATTCAGGAATTTCGATGGAGACTCTGGAACGGCTCATCTTTTTTTTGAAACATGATCTGATTCCAGCCATTCCTCAAAAAGGAAGCGTTGGAGCTTCGGGTGATCTGGCCCCGCTGGCTCACATGTCGCTGCCACTCCTTGGACTTGGAATTTTTTGGAATGATGAGGGAACTGACGTAACTGATGCACCGGAAGTGCTTGAAAAGCATAACATCGAACCGATAGAGCTAAAACCGAAAGATGGCCTGTCGCTGATCAACGGTACCCAGCTGATGAGCGCTTACGGTGCGTTTGTGTTTGAAAAAACGCTGCATCTTCTAAAAATAGCAGATGTGGCTGCCGCAATGAGCCTTGAGGCACTACAGGGAAGTATAATCCCGTTTGATAAACGTATTCACGCGATTCGACCGCATAAAGGTCAGGATGAGGTTGCGGCCAATGTCCGCTTTCTGCTCGAAAAGAGTAAGATCCTGGAGTCTCACCGCCATTGCGGTAAAGTACAGGACCCCTATTGCCTGCGATGCGTTCCGCAGGTTCACGGAGCCAGCCGCGATGCAATTCGGCATGCCATCTCTGTGGTAGAGACCGAAATCAACTCCGTGACTGATAATCCGCTGGTTTTCCCCGGCGGCGAAATTCTGAGCGGAGGCAATTTTCACGGCCAGCCGCTGGCGCTTGTAATGGACTATGCGAAAATCGCTATTGCTGAACTCGCAGGTATCTCGGAACGAAGAATATACCTGCTTCTGGAGGGGCACGACGGACTTCCCAAACTGTTGATGCAGGAGACAGGAATCAACTCCGGGTTTATGATTCCGCAGTACACCGCAGCCGCACTCGTTTCAGAAAATAAAGTCCTCTGTCATCCTTCTTCTGTCGATTCCATCCCAACAAGCCTCGGTCAGGAAGATCACGTGAGTATGGGCAGTATCAGCGCGCTTAATTTGCTGAAGGTGTACGAAAACGTGGAGATAGTACTTGCCATCGAACTCTTCACAGCTGCGCAGGCACTCGACTTCAGAAAACCACTGAAGCCGGGGAATGGTGTGGAGGCGGCCCATAAAATTATCCGCGATTCGATACCCCACGCCACCGAAGATCACTATTTTAAAGATGATATCAATAAAGCGATTGATCTGATACGACACCGTGATTTCATTCTCCAGCTTGAAACAAAAGATACGGCCTTATATTAAAATGCAAAAACATCCTTTGGGATGTTAACTCGCGTTTCTGATCCTTAAAAAATTGAATTTGGCACTTGCATCAGATCTGCTTATGATCGTTTTCAAGACAATCCTCAACACAGCTGACTCCAAAAATCTATGAAATATCGAATCATGATTGCCGGGCCAACTGCTTCCGGTAAAACCGCCCTCTCTATTGACCTGGCAATGCAGATCAACGCCGAGATCATCTCTGTGGATTCCCGTCAGTGTTACCGGTACCTGGACATTGGAACGGCCAAGCCAACAAAAACTGAGCTGAGTCAAGTACCCCATCACAACATTTCTGTGCTCAACCCCGACCAGGAAGACAGTGTTGCCGACTTTCTGAAACGGGCGGAAGCATACTCCAATGATATCAAATCCCGCGGGAAGAGAGTGATTTACTGCGGAGGAAGCACACTGCACCTTCAGTCGCTCATTCGCCCGCTGGATGATATTCCATCGGCCAATCCCGAAAATATTCGAAAACTTAATGATAGAGCGGATGATCAGGGACTGGAATCTCTTTTTAGTCAATTGCAAAAAACAGATCCGGAATACGCCAAAAAAATGGATGGTTTAAACCGTCAGCGTATAATACGTGCGCTGGATGTTTGGTACCAAACCGGCAAACCGTTCAGCAGTTTTCACTCAGATGTACCGCTTGAACCGCCACAAGACCTTCTCGTGCTTGCTCTTCATCACTCCCGAAAAGAACTGCACCAGCGCATCTCCGTGCGTACAGAGCAGATGCTGGAGAAAGGCTTCCTGAACGAAGTAAAGAACCTTCTTCAACAGGGCTTCAGCCCGGATTTGCAGGCCCTGAACACTGTGGGTTACCGCCAGGCTATATCGTATCTGAAAGAAGAAATTTCTTATGATCAGATGAAAAAAGATATCAAAACAGCCACTCGCCGTTATGCCAAGAGACAGATTACCTGGCTGCGCCGCTGGCCGTTCTTAACCTGGCTCGACATGGACAGACTTTCTACACAAGAGGTAATAAAAACGATACTTTCCTATCAAAATCAGCCAGACTGACCCAAAGCCAATCACGCACAATGCATCCGGGGAACTTACTCGCCGTTTCATTATTAAAGAAAGAAACGTTTTAAACAAACTGATTTTCCATTATGAAAGCAACTATACAAGTTCTTGTTTTATTCGCTGTAATTTTTTCATTTACTTCGCAGACATCGAAAGCTCAGGTAACCGCAGGTGCGGGAATGGCTTTTGGGAGTGGTATTGAACAGGTGGGGATTCAGGGTGATCTTCACTACCGGCTTTCCGGAATGCCTTCAATCCATTTCGGAGGTGGGTTCACCTACTATTTCCCGAAAGATAACCATGATTTTTACGAGGTGAATTTGAATGGAGCGTATACGTTTTATGAAGAATTTATGTTCAGGTCGTACGCCTTCACGGGGCTGAATTATGCCCGATCCAAAACCGCACATCAGAACGCTTCCGTTTCGGATTCAGCCTTTGGGCTGAATGCAGGTATCGGCGCAGAATACGATTTTGGCCGGCTTAGGGCGTTCGGCGATCTGAAATATGTGATTAGTGAATTTGACCAGGCGGTCTTTACCATCGGGCTGCGGGTTCCTTTCTGATTTTGGGAAAATTTTTTATATATGCGCTTGAATATAATCAGACCTCATTAGCAGCAGGCTTTCAGTTATCAGCAGGGAATCATGACATTGTTATGCTGATAGCTGAATGCCGACAACCATCAGCCTTTCACAAGGAAATTTAAAACTCCTTCTACGGCTACAGGCTTACATTTAACTGCTAGTCGGGACCTTGATTATTCATTTCTATTAAACTTTTGTCGCCCTCCTCTTTTTCGGATCAGCGGTAGCAGCTAAGCTGCATAACCGTTAACTTATGAGTTTAGAATCAATCCGAATAAAACCGTATGTACAAAGCAAAAGTAAACATTACGCTCAGAAAATCCATTCTCGATCCAAAAGGCAAAGCCGCTCATCATGCACTTCAGAATCTTGGGCTGAATGATGTAAAAGATGTGAGAATCGGAAAGTTTATTGAGCTGAATATTAATGCCAAATCGAAAGATGAAGCTCACCAGCTGGCTGAAACTGCCTGTACAAAACTGCTTGCAAACGAGGTGATGGAAGATTATCACATTCAAATTGAAGAATGACGATCAAACCGAAATGCGAAAAGATGCCGCCCTGTTTTCTCTGATGGCCCAGATTGAACCGAAAAAAAAGCCGCTGGTTGAAGTCGATGTGATGGAGCAGACTCAGGAAGATGAAGCACTCGAAACTCCGTGGAAACTGATCTTATATGATGATGACATCCATACTTTCGATGAAGTGATCAATCAGCTTATCAAAGCGCTGGGCTGCAGTAAATCTCACGCTGAAGAGTTAACCTTTAGAGTACATAACGAAGGTAAGGCTGTGGTTTTCGAAGGAAGTTTCGAAGAGTGTCTCAAGCGAAATTCTGTACTACAGGAAATTCAACTTATTACTGAAATAAAAGGATAATACCGTGTCAAAAAAAATTGGAGTCATCGTTTTTCCCGGATCAAACTGCGATCACGATGCATACCACGCCATGAAGCACATCATGAATGTTGAAACTGAGTTTCTGTGGCATAAAGATACTGATCTCAAAAATATCGACCTGTTGATTGTACCGGGCGGATTCTCTTATGGAGACTACCTTCGGTCTGGTGCCATTGCCCGTTTTTCACCCATTATGAATGCTGTTCAGGATTATGTGAAACAGAATCGGCCTGTTCTGGGTATTTGCAACGGGTTTCAGATTTTGCTTGAAGCTGGCCTTCTCCCCGGTGCTATGCTTCACAACGAAAAATTGCGATTCATTTGCAAAAATGTACACCTTTGCGTAGAAAGCACCGGATCGGCCTTTACAGCAGGTTTTAAGAAGGGTGATGTGCTGGAAATTCCAGTTTCCCACGGCGAAGGAAACTATTTTATTGATGATGAAGGCCTGGATCAACTGAAGCAGAATGACCAAATTGCGTTTCGGTATTGTGACTCAGAAGGGAACATCACACCAAATGCCAACATCAACGGATCGGTTTGGAACATAGCTGGCATCACAAATAAGCAGGGGAATGTACTTGGAATGATGCCCCATCCCGAGCGGGCGATGGAATCTGTTCTGGGTTTGACCGATGGTGTGACATTCTTCAAATCGGTCCTGAATGAGTTGCAAATTGCGTGACCGATGAACACCGAACTACTCAAAAAAATTGTGACCGCTCCGGGTGCTCCCGGCCATGAACAACCCATCAGGGAACTGCTTATTGATCTGCTTACCGGCCATGTTGATGAACTGAACACCGACCGTATGGGCAACCTGATAGCCCGGAAAAAAGGCAGCGGGCCGAAAGTGATGTTTGCCGCACACATCGATGAAATTTCACTTATTGCCACACGTGTTGACAGTAACGGATTTATTCGATTCTCCACCCTCGGGGGCTTTGATCCTGAAACACTCATTTCTCAGCGTGTACTGGTTCATGGCAAGGAAACCCTGCCTGGTGTTATCGGAAACAAACCCATCCACATTCAAACCGATGCCGAAAAAAAACAGAAAAGCAAAACCAAAGACCTCTATATCGATATAGGCCTGAAAGCAGAAAAAGTAAAGGAATTGGTTCCCAATGGTACAGTAATTACAAGAGACCGAAGTCTGATGAAAATGGGAGATTGCATAACGGCAAAATCACTCGATAATCGGATTTCTGTTTATATTCTGGTTGAAGCTCTCCTTAATAATCCCAAACCCAATGCCGACATTTACGCAGTATTCACGGTACAGGAAGAAGTCGGCCTCCGTGGAGCCCGAGTGGCTGCACAAGCCATTCAGCCCGATATTGGTATAGCCCTCGATGTAACACTTGCCAACGACCTGCCCGGGGTTAGCGATCATGAAAAATGCACTACACTTGGCGAAGGCATCGGAATTAAAGTAATGGACAGCAGTATTATTTGTACCCCGGCACTCGTTGCATTTCTGGAAGAGCTGGCGGAATCCAAATCGATTCCACACCAGCGCGAAGTTCTCACAGCAGGCGGCACCGATACCTCGGCCATGCAATATCTGATGGGTATCGGCAGTCATGTTACTTCCATCTCCTGCCCAACAAGGTACATTCACAGTACAGTAGAAACGTGTGCAGTTTCGGATGTGGAGGCGGGTATTGCTTTAACTGTTGCCTGCTTTGAATCGATAGGAAAATACTCGTTCGAATGAAAAAACACGTTGATGAAGAACTTAAACTCCACTGCAAGGATCTTGTAAAAAGCTATCGAAAGAGAGTAGTGGTAGATCACGTTTCAATAAATGTTAACCAGGGAGAAATTGTAGGCCTTCTGGGCCCAAATGGTGCAGGGAAAACAACTACCTTTTATATGTTCACGGGAATTATCCGCCCCAATTCAGGTAAAGTTTTCCTGAATGAAAAAAATATTACACGAAAACCGATGTATCAGCGGGCACGGATGGGTATCGGTTACCTTTCCCAGGAACCGAGCGTGTTTAGAAATTTAACAGTTCGACAAAATCTTGAAGCAGTGCTCGAATTTTTATCATACAGCAGAAAAGAGATTCGCGAACGATCCGACCGTTTGATTGATGAATTTGGCCTTGCCAAAGTTGTGAACAGTAAAGGATACAGCCTGTCTGGCGGTGAACGGCGACGAACAGAAATTGCAAGGGCCCTTGTCACCAACCCCAAATTTATTCTTCTTGATGAGCCATTTGCAGGGGTTGATCCCATCGCTGTTGAGGACATTCAGGAAATAGTGGCCGACCTGAAAAACCGGAATATTGGTATTTTTATCACCGATCATAATGTCCATGAAACGCTGGCTATTACCGATCGTGCCTATTTGATGTTTGAAGGAAAAATTCTGCGCGAGGGAACTGCCGAACAACTTGCCGAAGATGAGGAAGCCAAAAAACTCTATCTCGGCCGTCAGTTTAAATTAGACCGGTACGAACAATAACTATTATGAAAGAAATTACCGTTGAAGAGCTAAAACAGAAAATCGACAATAACGAAGATTTTATCTTTCTGGATGTAAGAGAACCGTTTGAAGCCTACATGTCGAAAATTGATATTGAAACTTTATGTATTCCAGACCAGGAACTTGAAGGACGAATATCTGAACTTGAGAGTGACAAAGATTCCGAAATTATCGTGATGTGCAGAAGTGGAAACCGGAGTGCAAAAGCTTGCGAACTCCTCAAAGAAAACGGTTTTCCATTTGTAAAAAACCTCAAAGGTGGCATCAATGAATGGGCCCGGAAAATTGACCCGAGTTTGCCAGTTTATTAATTTTTTATCAGACAGTTGCTGCTATTTGGGCGAAAAGCTCTTCGTTACTTCCCGTTCGCCTGATTACCTGCAGGAGCATCTGGAGGGATTCCTTGGGTGATTTTTTCAACAGAAAACGTCTTACCATATTCCGCTCTTCGAGAGAGTCGGTAATGAATTTATCCTCATTTCGTGTGCCTGATGCAGCAATATTTATCGCTGGATAAATACGGTCGTTGGCAAGATCTCTGTCCAGTACCAGTTCCATATTTCCTGTTCCTTTAAACTCCTCAAAAATCAGATCGTCCATACGGGAGTTGGTTTCGATCAGACAAGTGGCAATAATCGTCAGAGAGCCTCCACCTTCAATTTTCCGGGCAGAACCGAAAATTTTCTTGGGAATTTCGAGTGCACGGATATCTAATCCGCCTGAAAGTGTTCGTCCGCTATTAGTTTGTGCTGCATTGTAAGCGCGTCCCATACGTGTAAGAGAGTCAATCAGCAGAACGGCGTGTTCTCCATATTCAGCTTTTCTTTTTACGTAACCCAGCGCCATTTCGGAAATACGAAGGTGATTTTCAGTTGGTTTATCATTGGATGATGCAAAAACTTCGGCATTAGTGGATCGCAAGAAGTCAGTTACTTCTTCAGGCCGTTCATCTACCAGCAAAATTCCGGTGTGTATCTCAGGGTGATTTTCAGTTAGGCTTTTCGCAATTTTTTTCAAAAGAACAGTTTTGCCTGTTCTCGGCGGGGCCACTATAAGTGCCCGCTGTCCGCGTCCGATGGGTGCAATCAGGTCGATTACACGCAATTCGAGATCATCAGGGTTTATTCCAAGTTTTATATACTCGTTTGGCATTATGGGGGTTTGCAGCTCAAACCGATTTATTTTTTGCCACTCTTCGGGAGATTTTCCGTTAATCCGTTCTATAGAGTGGACGTGTCGGTTGCCGCTTTGATCCTGTTCAAATTCCCCTTCCATTACCAGTCCGGACCGAAGATCGTTCAGCTTCACTTCTTCGGGTTTCATAAACGGATCTTTGGGATTAAAGCTGAATTCAAAATCAATTCTTCTGATAAACCCGTACCCTTTTTCATTGATTTCGAGAATTCCGTTATAACGCCCGCCAATTTTTGTTTGCTGATTATGATGAAACTGTGGGACGAAAACATTTCGCTTGGGTCCCTTTTTCTTCTGTGGCTTTTTTCGCCCTTTATTTTTACGTGGTCGTGCCATGCACTTGTTTAAGCTACTTTAGATTAATTAAAATTTTTTTGTTTTAGGGCTCTAAATGGTTCTTTCGGCAAGAAGAGCACTGAAATTCCAAAGATGGGTGAAGTCGAAAAAGATGAGTGATGCATGAGCATCACTCAATTATAAAAAGAAAAGGAAGGAATTGAAAGGTAAAAAGTTTACCGGACTGTAGTTGTTTCATTAATCCAGGCGTAGCATTCTGAAAGATTGCTTCCAATCTGGAACGAATCACCTGTTTCCCAGCCTCTGAAAAATTTATCCTCTGAGGTTGGCATTACAGGTTCATACGTTCTGTAATCTCTGCTAACGGCTGTAGCTACAGAAGAGTCTGCATTTCTGGCTCTGTCGAGATAGTCCAGCACAAGCCAGTAAACGGCTCTGTCATCTCTTTCGATCTGCCTTCCTTGTGTACATTGTGAAATAGCTGAAGCATAGATTCGTGCCATTCGAATATATGGCTGTCCCCAGCTTGAGTCAAGACTGATAGCTGCTCTTGCATACTGTCTTGCATTCTGCAAATTACCTTCGTTTTGATAGAGTTCAGCAATTTCAAGGTTAATCCGTTTTTTTCTATCCGTATCACCATCCATCTCGAGTGCTTCTCGCAGATATGTAATCGCTTTTTGATTTTGGCCATCCGCTTTTGCATAGTCGGCAAGTCGCCTGAGGTTTGTGAAGTTCGGTTCGATCTCATACAGTTTTTCAGCAAACTCTATCGCTTTGGCCCGGTTACCCATATTCTCATACATCGATGCGAGTTCCCTGATAATGGTTTCATCACCAGGATTATCGGCAAGTCGAGACTCAAGGAATTCAACTCTCTCAGTGGGATCAGAAAATAGACCGTCACGTGTATCATCCAATACCTGAGATAAAGCAGAACCAGCCAACGGCTCAACGGCCTCGATCATTGCAAGAGCTTCATCTCTTTGATTGTTAGATACATAATTACTGAGTAGAATTTGAATATAGTAACCATCTGCAGCCTGAATCAGGCGCTCGGCATCCAGTTCGTACGCTTTCATGTATTCAGCATAAGCCTTATCCAATCCATCTCTGATCTGGCTTTGGTGCTCCTGGTAAAAACGGCCTCTGTTGAAGTGCCACCTGTAAAGGTCAATTTCTTCCTCATCAAATGTCTCAAATGCATCTTCATAAATGACAAGAGCAGAATCGAGCAGTGCTGAACTTGTTGATGGGTCTGTTTCTCGTTCAGAAAGCTGTACATATACATCAATCATTCGCTCATACTGCCTTGGAAGATTAAAACGATTTACTCCCTGAATCTCTCTGGGCTTTTTTTCCAGCATCCATTTCCCAAACTGCAGGGCCATGTCATAATCACCGGTGCGATAATTTTCATAAAATATAGAATAAGCCTGGATTTCACTCATTCCATACGGTGGTTCACTCTGTGAATGTGCCTGTGAAGTAACAGCGAATAAGAGCGCTATTGATAATATGTACTTTTTCATTTTTCTGATTTTGGTTTATAGAGTGTATATAAACTGTTTTTACATAATTTTTATTTTATTGAAACCTCTGCCTTACGAACATATTTTCTGATAAATTCAGGGATAATTTAAATCCCCATATATTTTCTTTAACCAAATTTGAGGAATCTGTTCCCCGGATTCCATAATGGACACTTAAATCAATGGATGATGCAGATCTTTGAGAGATAATCCCAATTCCTGCATTTAGAAACAACGTTTCTATATCCTCTCCATTTATGGATAAATGGCCAGTATCGTAGGTAGTTCCCAAACTATATCTGAAATTAGAGAAGAAACCACCTGCCTGCTCAGTTCGGTAAGGATGATACTGAAAACCCAAGCCAGCCCTAACTCTGTCTTTAAAGTATTCTTGCTGAGTAGGATTGTAACTATATTCAGCATTTCCCCACTGCTGCACAAGAAGTTCTGCTACAACGTTTGTAAAGCGGTTTAAATTATACGTAAGTCCGGTGTTAAATTCCAATGGTAACTTTACAGTTCCAAAACGGTCTGCAGCCCCCTCATTTATGTCAACCTGCCTGCGCTGGTTGTTGATATTACGGAATGACGTCACTGAACGCTCGGCCTCAATACTAACCGGCAATGTTACTGTAGCTCCGAAAGACATCCAGTCATCATCACGCAACAGGCTGCCGGTATATGCAAAAACCCCGAAACGATGCCCTAAACTATGCCCTTCTGTTTTTCGGGTATATTGCACCCCGCGAAACTGTGTATCGGAAAAAACAGGAGTTACTTCATCCCGGTTTACTAAAATATTGGCTGATAATGCATAGCCAATGGTAAGATTGTTATGAAGCCTGAAACCAAGTCCCCCCTCAAATCTGTTTACACCTCCGGAACCAACTGTATCTATCAAATATTCAACATCACTGGACAGATCGGGCATGGGATTGAAAAAATCTCGTGTTCTTTGATGAAAATCCGACCGAACTACCGGAGAAAATGCAATGGATGCCCCGAACCGGTTGCGTAAAAACGGAAATGCAAATTGAAAATTTTCGATACCAAAGTTAGCACTTTGAATGGTGTTTACATTATCGTAAGATTCAAATTGATCGAGCCCGATAGCAAGGTGCCCCTGCGAAAAACCAATAAGCCCCCATTGTGCCGGATTACTAATATTTGCACTATATGAATCAAAGTTGGAAACACCACTCAAGCCCATGCCTGTAGAGAACGGGGAGTTCAGGTCATGCGGTACACCAAATCCGATTCCCGAATAAAATGAACCTGAGTTTGAGCGATCGTTCTGTTGTGCATTCATCACCGTACTCAATGCAAATATTAGAGTAATGGCTATTGTTAATAATTTAGCGCTCTGTTTATACATAATCTTATCTGACGGATGTAATTACAATTCTTGGTTTAAGATTATCTGGCCCATCCGAACCAATAAAGGAGGAGGAATATATGATTCCATCTACATTCTGAATCGTTAAAAAGAGATTCCGGTCTGCAGTATCTCCGTGAATTTTATCCAGTATATGGTCAGTAATATCAATTTTAAAAGTATCTTGATCATCTTCGAGAACTGCAAAGAAGACGGGATCCACAGTGAAAATTTCTGCCATAAGATCCCTGGGCTGGCCATTAAATACATTGATTCTTACCAAATCAGCACCGGGTCTTACTATGCCGGGAGATTGTGCTTGAGAATTTTCGTCTTTGGTAAGAATTAACTGTGCATTTACGATATTTTTATTTCTAAGATCCTGAACAGGAAGGTCTGTTTCAATCTTGAGTACTCTTTCGGTACTGTGCAGAACAATATTCTCTTCGGTTTCCGGTTCATCAGTTCTAATAAATGAAGCTCCCCAATCGCGCAGCCTTATCGTTTCAATGCCCTCTTCCTCTTCTTCATCATCACCGTTGTCATCATTTCCGTCTCCGTTGTCCTCTCCATTTCCATTCCCGTTTTCATCGTCGTCAGATTCAGCAAAACTTTCTACCAAAAAACCGGTAACGAGATCGCCCTCCTCTTCTTCAGCATGTTTCAAAAAATGAATTTTTTGATTGTTTTCAGACGGGACAATAGCTAAACCGGGGAAGTTTCTGATATAAAGAGAGTCGCGGTTTGAGGCTGATTCGTTGTAGAAGTCAATGAACCGATCACTCCATTCCCGGCTCATTTCAATTTTAAGAGTATCTTCATCGGCCACCTGAAACTCGCCTACTTTGCTGGAATAATTCACATTTATCTGATTGTTATATCTCAATTGTGTGCCGCGCCAGATTTCGCCTGCTTCAAAAATCTCGAAAGAGGAGGTCGAATTTTCGTTCCCATAAATAGATGAACTGAAAATGAGCCTCAGATACATTTTATCGCCATGCTTCAGTGTATCAGCCTGTGCCCTGGCAATGTCGGGTTTAAGCAAGGCAACCGAGTTTATCGTACCGAAAACGGGATCTTCAAAATGACCCAACGCGGTGTACTGAAGTCTGCCTGAATACGAATTTTCTTTTAGAACCGAGTATGTATCAACAATTACGTTGGTGGTTTCCACAGACTCTTCACCTGTTCCAATTCCCTCACCTACAGAGCCGGGAGACTCACAACCCAAAAACAGAAGTGCCGTTATTAGAAGAAGAAAGGCAACGGCGGATGGCCGGTTGCCTTTTTGTGAAATCATTCTATCGTGTGTACTAAATGAAAAAATATTAGAATAGTTCAATTGATTACTTTTCACCGGTGATATCCCGGTAGTACTGTGCAAATTTTTTCGATACATCTTCGGGCGAACCCTGAATTTTAGTGGGGTTAATATTAAATTCTTCAAATATTTCATCAAATTGATCGGTAAGATGGTTTCCGGTCACAACATGATCGCTGTACTTTAAACCGATTTTCAGCATATTTACCACACCATCTTCGGTAAGAGAGTCCAAATCAACATCATCCGGGAGGCCAAGCAGTTCGAGAATTCGGGCATTGTTTAAAATCCCTTTATTCTCGGGATGATGAAGATTGTACACAATCTGTGTTTTTTTGAAAATTTCTTCATCTTT
>SLGL01000262.1 GCA_007123785.1 Balneolaceae bacterium | reverse complement strand
TTTATCTGGCTGAGAGAACCGGGTGCCCGTAAAGAGTTGCCCAAGGGAGAAACATTCTTCTCAATGGGATTCAAACGGCTGGGTGAAACCCTGAAAATGGTCGGTTCTTTTAAAGACCTGATGGTATTTTTGATTTCAGTATTTTTTGCTATGGCTGGAATTTACATCGTAATAGCTTTTGCCTTTATTTACGGTGACCAGGTGGTAGGTTGGGATGATGGGGTTCGGGTATTGATGTTTGTGATTGTCCAAATCACAGCGGCAGTGGGTGCTTTTTCATTTGGTATTATTCAAGATAGAATTGGAGCCAAGGTTACATACAATATAACACTCGTTCTTTGGTTTGTGGGTGTTTTAGGGATATGGGCGGTTACAGATATTACAGACTGGCTGAACCTGACTTTTAGTGCCGACTTTGAAGCTCAATACGTATTTTTGGTTATTGGTGTGATTGCAGGGCTAAGTCTTGGTTCAAGCCAGTCTGCAAGCCGTGCCCTGGTTGGTATTTTTACACCGGAGCAAAAATCAGCCGAGTTTTTTGGTTTTTGGGGACTTTCAAACAAAGTTGCCGGAGTTTTCGGGATAATCGGACTGGGTTTGTTGCAGGCAGAGTTCGGATTGCATCAATCCGTGCTATTTTGTGCGGCACTTTTTCTTATTGCGATTTTTGTCTGTTTATTCGTGAATGAGAAAAGAGGAGAAAAAGCCGCGGATGACTTTCAAGAACAGAAAAGTTAACATGCGTCTTTTAAAATGTAGTCACTTGAGCTGAAAAAGAAGGCTTTTTCAGAAAGACAAAACAAACAGTGTAAAGCATCTTAAAAAAAGGGATTTTATTAAGGTCTGTTTTTATTTGATTTATTATTTATCTCATGAGTTATTAAGTCACCATCTGTGAATTATAGACAGGGTTGAATATTCTTTGAAAAAAAACACCAATTTTCTACTGTATTTATTGCGTAGAATGTTAACTTAAACACGCTTAAACAATCAAAGGATCTTAGGATTCAATACCTAAACAGATGATCGGAGTATATCATCAAGATCAACACTAACCAATTTAATGGAGATATAATGAGCAGAATTGATGAACTAAAAGGACTGATGACAGGACTCGAGGAAGATCTTGTTAAGTTTTATGACAAAGGAAACAAAGCTGCCGGTACACGAGCAAGAAAACAACTTCAGGATCTCAAAAAACTTTCCCAGGAAATTCGTATTGAAATCCAGGAAAAAAAAAATAACGGATAATCTGCCTGATAAGATTTTTTGCAAAAAGCCACGATTTTCGTGGCTTTTTTTGTTTAGCTCGGGAAATACCGGATTCCGGGTTTCGTCTGTTTGTCTGATCACGTACCTTTTGGTTTCACAAATCCGTATATATGAGTAAACCGTCTTTTCACAAAATTACCCCTCGTGCAATTCGGGTATGGCAATGGGGAAATTCTATCGGAAACCTTTTTTATTTTATAATTCCGGCAGGTTACTCATTTATTTTTGGCATTGAAGGCCTTCATCTCTGGTTAATTGTTACTGTGTCTGCTGCCATTTTGGTTCTGTATATGTTATCGATTGTACTGATGCCATATCTCTCCTGGAAAAACTGGCGTTATGCCGTAGATGAAAAAGAGATAGACCTTAAGCGTGGTGTTATTTTTAAAACCCGGACTCTCATCCCGCTCAGCCGCGTTCAGCACGTGGATACCCGGCAGGGGCCACTGCTTCGATGGTATGACCTTTCTTCCGTAACCATTTCCACTGCAGCTACCACGCATGAAATTCCCGCACTCGACAGTGTGATTGCAGACCGGGTCCGCCGACAAATTTCAACCTACGCACGCCTGGCCGAAGAAGATGTCTGATTTTCAACGCCAACATCCCGTTGCTGCCGTTAGCCGGGCTTTCGGATTAATTCGCGGTAATTTCATCACTATCCTGGTTTTTTTATTTGTGGGTGCACAAAGTGAAAACTTTCCGTTCCTTTGGTGGATTGCGGGAGGTTTCGGTTTTCTGCTGATCCTGGGAGCGGTTAACTGGTGGCGGTTTCTCTATAAAATAGAAGACGGAGTACTGCATATAAAAAGTGGAATTTTTGTTAGAAAAAACCTCTATCTAACCAAAGACCGCATTCAGGTGATCGACATTACATCCGGTGTGATACAGCGAATGTTTGGTCTGGTTAAGCTCGATATTCAAACCGCCGGATCAAGCTCCCGGCAGGCAGCTATCGAGGCTGTAACAAGGGAAAAAGCGGTTGAAATCAATTGGCTGCTGCGTGATGAAAAGAGTGTTCCGGAAGACCCGGAGGAGGTTGACGCAGAGGTAAGAACGCCGGAACAAGAGGAGATCAATACTATTAAACTGCCTCATAAGGAACTGCTGATAGCGGCATCAACCTCAGGCAGTTTTGGAATTGCACTCTCCATTATTGCCACGATTTTCTCCCAGATTGAACCGCTTATCAGCGAATCGGAGTTGTTTGAGTATCTGTTCGGACTGCTGCCATCTCAAACCGATACAGTGATGATTATCACAGTCATTGCGATTTTTGTGGTTTTTGCCTGGCTGATCTCATTCTTCAGCACGCTTATGACCTATGGCAATTTCCAGCTCGATGTGAAGAAAAAAGAGATCGTGGTTTCACGCGGTATATTTGAGAAAAAGCGAATTACTGTTCCCTATAACCGAATTCAGGCAATTCATGTAACTGAAGGAATGATCCGCCAGCCGCTGGGCTATGCATCGCTTCATCTCGAAAGCGCCGGCTATGGCGATGATAAGGGAACCGGATCATTCGTGCTCTTTCCGCTTATCAGGAAGAAAAGGATTTTGCCGCTGCTCAATGAAATTTTACCAGACTACCAGAAAGAACTGGAAGGAATAACCCCGCCGCCAAGATCCCTGCGCAGATATATGTTTCGGTCGGCTTTTCTGATTACTTCCATCACAGCTGGCATCTACTGGGGGCTGGGATTCAACCTCTGGGTTTGGGTGCTTCCTGTGGTATCGTTGCTCTGGGGATGGCTCAAATACAAAGATGCTGCGCTGGGCTGGGGGGATGATATCTTGCTGCTGAGGAGCCGCGGACTGTCAAAATCTACCGCCTACATTAAAAAGAAACGGGTGCAGGATATAACGTATAGCCAGAGTCCGTTCCAGCGATTTAGAAAGCTCTGTTCTGTTCAGGTTTATGTTGCTTCTGGCGATCAGGGCAAATCATTTCGTGTCCGTGATATTGAACAAGCAGATGGTTTGAAACTTCTTGAAGAAGTGCGAAAAAATGGTATTGCTGTAGTAGGTGAATCGGGATCAGATCGCGAAATCAATAAAGTTATGCTCCCCGGATGGGCATAAACGAAAAATCCTAAATTCTAATCTGATTTATCCACATTTTTTTAAAGATATTTAAAATTAAATTTAACAGTTACTTAAATCTTCCGATTGCTGTAGTGATTGCCCACAAAGAAATCATTGAAAAATAGTGCAGATTAAAATAACTGGAGATTTAATAGTCCGGATCAGAAATGAAATCTACAACACGTAACCAGTTCATGAAAAAATGAAACCCTACATCCTTGCTGAAAGTACCTGGAATGAGATAAAAGATCGACAAATAAACCTTGCTGTATTACCCTGGGGAGCTACGGAGGCACACAACTATCATCTCCCGTATGCTACGGACAATTACCAGATCGAAGCCATCGCAGCGGAAGCCGGCCGCATTGCCTGGGAGAAGGGCGCCAGGGTTACAATTTTGCCCGTGATCCCTTTCGGTGTAAATACCGGACAGTCTGATATAAAGCTGGACATGAATCTGAACCCGAGTACGCAGCTTATCATATTGCGGGATCTGGTCACAGTGCTCAATCGGCAGGGAATTTATAAACTGCTGGTGCTGAATGGCCACGGGGGTAACAATTTCAAACCGCTTCTCAGAGAGCTTGGCCTCGAATTTCCAAAGATGTTCCTGTCGTTGTGTGATTGGTTTCGCGTGGAAGATAAATCAAAATATTTTGAAGAGGATGGAGACCATGCCGATGAAATGGAAACGAGCCTGATGATGTATCTGCACCCTGACCTTGTTCGGCCGCTGAATGAGGCCGGTAAAGGCAATGAAAAGCAGTCGGTAATAACAGGAATACGCGAAGGCTGGGCCTGGTCGGAGCGCGCCTGGTCGATGGTTACCGAGGATACAGGTATCGGAAATCCCAAACTTTCAACCAAAGAGAAGGGGGAAAGGCTGTTTCAGGCTCTGACTCAAAAAGTGGGTGATTTGATGGTTGAGATTAATGAGATGAACCCGGAGAACAGGTACCGATAATTTTATGAGCTGTATTTCTCACCAGGAAATATGGAAAGAGAGTTTCATATTTTTTTATGTGTGAAATGCAGGCTAATCGTCTCTGAGCTTCATCGTAAGCCCTTTCAGAAAGTATCGCAAAACCTGGTCTCCGCAGGGCTTATAATTCCGGTGTTTTTTATCACGAAACAGCGCCCGCAGTTCCGAGGATGAAATCTTGAAGCCGGCACTTTTCAGAATCTCCAGTATATCTTCTTCACGCAGTTTAAAAGCAACACGCAGCTTTTTCAGAACTGTGTTGTTCGATACTGGAATGGAAATGGGGCGGGGCGGGTATTTATCACTTTTCCCGCGTTTATGGTAAATAAGTCCATCCAGAAAGTGGGCAGTCATTTTATGGCTGATATCTTCTTTTTCTTCGCTTTCAGCCGGTTCATGGAAAATAGCGGAGATCTC
>SLGL01000501.1 GCA_007123785.1 Balneolaceae bacterium | reverse complement strand
GCATCAAAAAAATGAACCATTATTCAGGCAGGCCGTTTTCTGTATTTGCAGCCGATATAATACAATGTGATGTTGAGATAAATGCAGAATCTCAGTTCAGCCACCAAATTGCACCGTTTAGCACCGTGGCAAAACTTACCCAAAGGATGTAGGGAATCATTAGCCAACCTGCCACGCGGTTTTTTTCAAAGAACAAGATTGTGGTTATGATGATTGCAGTCAGGAGCAGGATAATTTCAAGAAATGCCCATCCCGGCTCTTGCAAGCCAAAGAATATGTGAGACCAAAGACCATTCAGAAATAGCTGAATTAAAAATGCAGTCAATGCAGCTTTGGCTTTTGTAAATCCATAATTTTTCCAGACAAGCCATACAGCCACACCCATCATGGTGTAAAGTATGGTCCAAACCGGCCCGAATACCCAGGCAGGGGGATTCCAGTCAGGCTTTTGAATGGAGTCGTACCAAATTGAAGAAGCGATACCGGGAGAAACCTGTGCGCCGATCCAGGCTGTGAAGTAACAGATGCCAAGCCAGAAAATGAATCCGGCGACAGATTTGAATGTATTTTTGTGATTTCCTGTTTTCATGAAATAACTTTATAATCTTAAACTTTTTGTACGTTAGACTGAAAAATTTTTTTTGTTCAATGATCACAGATGAACAAACTCCGGTTTATCTGATTTCGTTTGATTACAATTGTTGTTCATACAGCTGCTTTCTCACCAGTTATGTTTTGCATGGCCCGGTATAGAGGATGTATTCACAACATGCCCCTAAATTAAATTTACTAATCAATCCCGGACCTGCTTCTGCATGACTAAAAAACTATCATTCCTGTTTTTATCCTTCTTTTGTGTATTCGGCTGGAATTCAATTTCAGCACAGCAGATTGAAGTTGATGATTTGCAGGTTAAAACTATTCCAAATGCTGAACATGTTTGTGTGCTTGACCCCACCGATGTAAATGCCCATTTGCATATTCGTCCGAGCAGAGAAATGCAGCAAAAAATCCAGGCCGGAGCTACTACAGCATCATTTGAGGTAGATTTTGGTATATCGACAGGGAATTCCTGCGGGGATACGGCCTGGCCAGCCGATGCCATAAATGCCTTTGAATACGCACTCGATATCTGGGGGCTTCATTTGCAGTCAGATGTTTCTTTGAAAGTGCAGGCAGTATGGAGGGAATTTGACACAGGCCCTGAGGGTGGTGTAACTCTTGGGAGTGCAGGTCCATACCAGGGGGTCGTGGTGCAATCATCTGCCGTTGGCGAGCCAAATACATATTATTCACTGGCACAAATTACAGCAATGACGGGAGTTGCGATTCGGGAACAGTTGCAAAATCCAGTTGATTATGATATTTCCGTTAATATCAATTGCGATTTCAGGAACTGGTATTTCGGTACGGATGCAAACACACCCGCAAACCTGATCGATTTTGTTACAGTGGTAATTCATGAAGTCGGCCATGGCATTGGGTATTTTGGAACAATGGTTGCACCCGAAGATGAAGAAAATGAATCTGAATTTTTGGGTACAGCAGAATGGGGGCTGGGTAACCCGCCGGCCCCGGTTATTCTCGACAGGTTTGCAGTTGACGGCAGCTCTGTTCCATTATTGAATGAAAACGTTTATCCAAACCCTTCAGAAGATTTGTATCAGGCATTGACCGGCCAGAGAGCCGGAGTCTTTTTTGATGGAAACGAGACTCGTGGAACGCTTGATGGTGAACTTGCAAAACTCTATTCACCTTCAGAATGGAGCCCCGGATCCAGTTTCTCCCATGTGGACCAACAGACGTTTTCTGGCACTGTAAATGCACTGATGCGGCCTCAGATGGACCGGGCACAGGCCATTCATTCACCCGGACCACTTTTTTGCGGCATGCTCGCAGATATGGGCTGGCCGTTAGGTATAGGATGTCTTAGCTTTCTTGCAGCAGATGCTGTTATCGCATTGGACCGGAGAGTGGTCGATTACGGGGTGACAAATGCAGGAGAAGTCCTTGAAGAAAAACTAATCATAAGCAGTGATACCTCATCGGTTGAAACGATGTCTGGCGCAGTCGAAATTGATGATGACAATTTTACGATTGTCGGGAATAATAATTTCAGCCTTGAGCCAGGAGAATCCACAGAAATAACCATTCTCTACAGGCCAAGAGTTGAACGCAGGCATTCAACCACAATGTCGGTATTTCACAACGCTAAAAACGAACAGTCGCCCATCTCTGTACCGCTGCGGGGGGAAGCCCTCGAGGTAGAAAAAATTGTAAAGCTGGATCAAAGTTATCCAAACCCAGTGGTTCCGGAAAATCCTGCACCAAAAATACCTTTTGCACTGTCTGAGGATGCTCATGTATTACTTGATTTGTACACCGTACATGGCCAGCGGGTTCAAACTCTGGTTAATTCCATGCAGCAATCAGGCCGTTATGAAGTGGAAGTTGATATGAACGGTTTATCAAGCGGAGTTTATATCTACCGGATAGTGGTGGGAGATCAGGTCAGGAGCCGAAAGCTGTTGTTTTTTAACTGAAAACGGTTACTTTCTTTCACTCTCCTGCCAGTTTCCGGATAAATTGTTCAAATTCATCAGTGTCGTATTTGGCCAGTCCGCGCTTTTCGAGGGCAAGCCTTCCATCGGCCGAAATCACATAGGTAGTGGGGATCACTGTACTTTCATACACACCCGGTGCCCTCGACCGGAAGTGATATACGGGCATATCAAAATTGCGACGTGCCATAAACTCGATGGCACGATCGAACTCCTCATCCAGCGAAACAAGCAGAAAGGAGACATTTTCCAAAGATCCAACCCGGTTGTATAAATTTTGAATGGAGGGCATTTCTGCAATACACGGTGGACACCAGGTGGCCCACACATTCATAAAGACCACATTGCCTTCAAACTCAGCCAGGGAAATCACGCGACCGTCATCTCGGGCGAAATAAAATTCTGTGCTTGCTACCGGGAAATCCTCACTCAGGGTCGGAATGTCGGGCTTGATGAGGCCTGTAGCCAGCAAGCCGCGCTGCATTGTGCCCATGACCTCGGTGTGCCACCCTGTTACATAGAGCAGTAAAATAACCCCGATAATAGCTCCCCATTCGATGAAACTGCGAGTAAGGTTTTTGGTTTTTTTCTCATTCATATTGAGTGACAAGAACGGGGACTCTGTAGGGAGCCGCAGTTCTTATATTGTCAGGGCCGAATTTTAATTTCTACTTTTTCGGTTTGATCCAGTTCGCGGTTACGGATGGCCAGTGATTGCTGTATTCGATTGGCGATTTCCTTCAGTCCGATTGATGAAGGGGAAGCTGGGTCAGCCGCCACGATGGGGGTTCCCGAATCACTGGTTTTACGTACTATTTCCCGGAGTGGTATCTCTCCAAGGAAAGGAACTTCCAGTTTCTGAGCCAGTTTCCGTGCACCGTGTTTCCCGAAGATATAGTACTTTTTTTCAGGCGTGTCATCAGGTACGAAATAGGCCATATTTTCTATGATGCCCAGTACCGGAACATTTACTTTATTGAACATGGCCACACCTTTTCTGGCGTCATCAAGTGCTACGGTTTGCGGGGTGGAAACGATCACGGCGCCGGTAAGAGGAACGGTTTGTACGATCGTGAGCTGAATATCTCCGGTTCCGGGTGGCAGATCAAGGATCATATAATCCAGTTCACCCCACTCAACTTCCTGCATAAATTGTTTTACAGCACTGGTAACCATTGGTCCGCGCCAGATCATGGCCTGGTCGGTATCCACCAGGAAACCCATTGATACGAGATGAACTCCGTGTTTCTCGATTGGCACGAGTTTTTTTTGAGTGGTGATATTGGGCCGTTCTGTTACGCCGAACATGGTAGGTACGCTGGGTCCGTAGATGTCTGTGTCCAAAAGGCCAACTTTTGCCCCGGTCTGGGCGAGTGCAACGGCGAGATTTGCGGCTACGGTTGATTTCCCAACCCCGCCTTTACCGGATGCTACGGCAATCACATTTTTAACACCTGCAAGCACAGGTTCTTGCCGGGGTTTCTGTTGAGACTACTGCTGGCCGCTGCTTCCCAGTTCCCGCTGTTTGGAAATATTTATTCCTATTGTAACATCCAGCACGGCTTCTGCATCTACATACTTACGAATGGCTTCGGCACACTCTTTTTTGAGCTGTTCTGCGAGCTGATCGTTTTTTTCGGGAAGCTCAAGGGTAAAAGAAACAAATTTGTCTTGTGTGATTAGGTCCTGGATCAGGCCGAGGGTAATCAGGTCTTTATTAAACTCCGGATGAATTACATGAGCCAGTGCACTCTTTACCTGTTCTTTGTGTATAGACATAAAAGATGGATGTCCTGATTTATTTTACAGTAATTAAATTGTTTCCCTGGTTCAGTATCATTTTGAAGATCTGAAGCAGTTCGATATGAACTCTCAAAGATACTGAGAATTCAAAGCAATCTAAACGCCGGTATAAAATCAAATCATTCCCGATATTGTTTTAAATTGGGAATATTGATTAACTTTTAGGAATTAAAAAAAATTTGAAACACGAGACGCTTGCGATCATCATATTTGAGTAGTAATTAGATATCCCGACCCAAGTAGTAATATCAATTCAATTTGAATCCTGTGATTTTTATTCGTTCACTGGCTTGCATTATTCACCAAGAAATTTGTTTAAAACAAATGGCCGGTGAAATGTTGAATTATAAATCAGGTCTTCAAACCGAAAATCGAATACAAACCAGATTTTCATAAAGCCAACTTTTTTGTTGAGAATAGTTTATGTTTACGTGACTATTCAGCCGATTGATTTTATCTTTCTTGAGGCACTCAAAAGAAAATATAGGTGTAATAATTTGAAATGGTAAAACGCACACCCCTCTACTCTGAACATATAAAGCTTAATGCAAAACTGATCGATTTTGGTGGGTTTGAGATGCCGGTTCAGTATAGTGGTATCAAGCAGGAACATCTGGCGGTGAGGGAACATGCAGGCTTATTCGATGTATCTCATATGGGCGAATTTTTTATTTCCGGACCGAATGCCCTGGGTTTGATTCAAAAAGTCACAATTAACGATGCTTCATCACTTGTTCCGGGCAAAGCCCAGTACACGGCAATGTGTTACGAAGATGGCGGAATTGTGGACGATTTGCTGGTTTACATGCTTGGTGATGATAGCTATATGCTGGTAGTAAACGCATCAAACATCGATAAAGACCTGGAATGGATAAAAAAACAAAACAGTATGAATGCGGTCATAGAAAACCGGTCTGAACAGATCGCGCTGATTGCACTGCAAGGGCCGGAATCTGTGAAAATTCTCGAGAACGTTACAGATGTGAATCCTGAAGGAATTAGATTTTATACATTTGAAACCGGCACCGTAGCAGGTGAAAAGGATGTGATCATATCAGCAACCGGATATACCGGCGAAAAAGGATTTGAACTTTATATCAATACAAAAAAAGCAGATCCGGTAAAAATATGGAGTGAATTGATGAGTGCCGGAAAAGATCATAAACTTGAACCGGCAGGGCTTGGATCACGTGATACGCTGCGACTTGAGATGGGTTACGCTCTCTACGGTAATGATATTTCAAAAGATACCACACCGCTCGAAGCGAGAATGGGGTGGCTTACCAAATTTGAGAAAGGAAGTTTTATCGGAAAAGAGGTACTTTTAAAGCAAAAAAGGGAAGGAACAAGTCGAAAACTTATGGGTTTTGAAGTATTGGAACCCAGAAATGTACCCAGAGCCGGTTATGAAATCAGTAATGAGAAAGAAAAAAAGATCGGTTTTGTAACAAGCGGAAATCAATCTATATCTTTAAATAAAGGAATAGGTATGGGTTATATAGAAACTGAAAAAGCCGTTGAAGGCGAAAAAATTTATATACATATCAGGAAAAGGCGGGCAGAAGCAATTGTGGCCAAGCCCCCGTTTTTAAAAAAATAACTAAATCTTTAGATGGTAAATTTACAAACATTAGACGTATTCAATTCCATTCACTCATTCCAGGAAGATGAGCTCAGGAACAAAACAGTGGTTGTTATTGATGTGCTGCGGGCATCTTCAACCATTATAACTGCACTGATGAACGGTGCAAAAGCAATTATTCCTGTCGCAGACATGGGAGAGGCGAGTAAAATTGCCCAGAATGTTGACTCGGAGAATTATTTACTTTGTGGTGAAAAAGACGGTATTAAAATAGATGGTTACGATCTTGGCAACTCTCCGTTTGAATATTCCAATGAACTCGTAGGTGGAAAAACTTTGATATTTAATACTACCAATGGTACCAAGGCGATAAAAAAATCAATTGGTTCTGCAAATATTTATATTGCAGCTTTCCTGAATGTATCTGCTATTATAGATGAGCTTAAAAACCAAAGTCAGGATATTGTTTTGGTTTGTGCAGGCTGGAAGGGGCGACTTGCTTTTGAAGATTTGCTATTGGCCGGAAATATTACTCACGTTCTCAGCGATGGTAAACTGCCAGATGATGCGCGTGATGGCACGAAAGTGGCATTTGGCCTTTATGATAAATATGGTGAAGATATATTGGCTTCAATACATCAGTCGAACCATGCTTCAAGGCTAAAAAAACTGATTGGTGATGATGATATAAATTATTGCTGCCAGGTAGATACCACAGAAATATTACCCCGTTTAAAAGAAGGGATGATTACCCTTACGAATGGCTAAAAAAAAACGTTCAAACCGGTTTTTCGGTAGTTTCGATTATACCCGTAAATTGGAAATTACCGGAATCCTTATAATGGCAATTTCAATATTGCTGTTACTGAGCATCGCTTCGTACCATCCGGATGACTATGCACTTGTAAAATCACTTTCCTACGATTCAATTTTGACGATTGATCAGGGGCCTGCAATGCGGGTGCATAATTGGCTTGGTGTATCTGGTGCCTACCTGTCATTTCTATTTGTTTACACGCTATTCGGATATATCAGCCTGTTCATTCCGATCATTATTTTTGCGCTGGGGTGGTTTGTTTTCCGGCTTCACGATCTTGGTGAGCTTATATGGCCTGTCGCCTATGGGTTTTGGATGCTGGTGCTCCTCTCAACGATTCTCGGCTGGTTCTATATAGAATTTGAAGCCTACTCGGTGGCATGGAGTGGGAATTCCGGGATTTTTATGGCACAAATTCTTCAGAATATTACAGGCATCGGCTCTGTTTTTATTCTGTTTGTTTTGCTGCTCGTTTCTCTGATTGTTTTGATAGACCGCGACATTCAGATCACAATCGACAGGACGAGAAGCTGGTTGGATGGATTCAGCGAAATGCGGGAACAGAAAAAACAGCAGAAGAAAAAAATGCAGGCCATCAAGCAGAGGCAGGAGGCTGATGCAGCTCAGAAAAACAGTTTTTCCGATAAAACAGAAGAAACACGACCTGCATCTTCAATTGATGATATTTTAGAACGATCGCAGGAGGCAGACCGCCAGCGTGAACTGGAACGAAAAAAAGAGAGTGCCGGACTGGAAAACAAACCATCACGTGCGGTACTCGAAAAAGAAAGAACCAAAAATCTTGATGAGGAAACCGAAAATGATGTAAAAATTTCGGTGTATGTGGGTAAAGGAGATGAAGAGGCAGACGCACGCGAACTGGATCGCCAAAACAAGGTAAAAGCGCGTGAAGTGCCGGTTATCAAGTACAAGTTTCCGGGAATCGATCTGCTGGATTCCCCGCCGAATGAAGGGAATGAGGTTGATCTTGAAGAGATCAAGCTCAACAAAAAGATTATTCTGGAAAAGCTTAAGCGCCACAAAATTGAGATTCTAAGTATCAACGCTATTGTAGGGCCTACCGTAACGCTGTACGAAATTGAGCCTGCCCCGGATGTAAAAATCAGCAAGATCGAAAGCTATGCCAACGACTTGAAAATGGCGACAGCAGCTCACGGACTTCGGATCATAGCACCTATACCGGGTCGTTCTGCAGTGGGTATTGAAGTGCCTAACAAGACACGTGAAACCGTCTACATCAAATCTGTTATCAATACCAAAAAGTTTGTGGAGACCGATTATGAACTTCCTGTGGCAATGGGCAAAACCATCGAAAACGAAGTATTTATGATCGATTTAACCCGGATGCCTCATCTGCTTATAGCCGGTGCAACCGGGTCGGGTAAATCGGTGGGAATCAATACGGTGATCACATGCCTGCTCTATAAATGCCACCCGGATAACCTGAAATTTGTTTTGGTTGATCCCAAAAAAATTGAACTTTCACTTTATCGAAATATCCAGAACCATTTTCTTGCCGTTCTGCCGGGCTCAGAAGAACCGATTGTTACCGACACCACTGCAGCTCTTGAAACTCTGCAGAGCGTAACCAAAGAGATGGATGAGCGCTACGAACTGCTGAAAATGGCCATGGTGCGTGATCTGAAATCGTACAACGATAAATTTGATGACGGAGAGCTGGATGAAGAGCTTGGCCACCGTCACCTTCCCTACATCGTTGTGGTTATTGATGAGCTTGCAGACCTGATGATGACGGCCGGAAAGCAGATTGAAGAACCTATCGCACGTCTTGCCCAGCTTGCACGGGCCATTGGTATTCATCTGGTTGTGGCCACTCAGCGCCCCTCTGTGAATGTGATTACCGGAACGATTAAAGCTAACTTTCCGGCACGAATGGCCTATCAGGTAGCATCTAAAGTAGATTCACGAACCATCCTGGATACGGGCGGAGCCGACCAGCTTGTTGGGCAGGGAGACATGTTGTTTTCGAACGGGGCTGGAATGACACGCATCCAGAATGCCTATGTATCAACCAACGAAGTGGAAAGAATTACATCGTTTATCGGAAGTCAGCGAGGCTATAAGAAACCTTTTCCGCTTCCTGTAGTCGAAAAAGAAGATGCGGGTATTCCCGATCCGCTCGATGACATCGATGAACTTTTCAAAGAAGCAGCCAAAGTTGTGGTACTGCATCAGCAGGGTTCTGTTTCTTTACTTCAGCGAAAACTGAAAATCGGTTACAATCGGGCGGGAAGAATAATTGATCAGTTGTACAATGCCGATATTGTAGGGCCGTTTCAAGGAAGTACTGCCCGCGATGTAAAAATTACTGATGAAGAGGAACTGTATGAAATTTTTAAAGAACTTGGTGTCTGACTATGAAAATAATGATTCCGGCCATATTTTTGTTGATTCCCGCAATTGGATTAGCCCAGGAAACACCCGAATTTGATCGCCTGAAAAATGCATTTGAAAACCAGATGGTTTTTGAGGCAACTTTTGTGCATGAATACAACGATACTTTTACCGGGGAGCAGCAGGTAACGGAAGGTATTATCTGGGTGGGTAAAGACAGGTACAAAATACGCAGTGGCAACAACACCATGCTTGTGGACGGAGAGATTTCCAGGGTGTATGATGCAGCGAAAAATCGTGTAATTGTTAGTGATTATGTGGAGGAAGACGACGATTTTGCCCCCTCCCGTATGCTTCAGGGTGTGGACGATTCTTACGCTGTTGATGAATCTTCCGATAGTGCAGAAACACTCATACTGCTCACTTCCGACGATCCGTTTTCTATTTTTCTGCAGGTTCTTATTGTGCTCGATGAAGATGGTCTTCCGCTTAGAATCGAAGCGATTGATCAGGTGGAAAACGAACTTACAACATTTTTTCAGTCAGGCCGGTTTGCCGAGGAAACATCCGAAACATTTCGCTTTCAGCCCCCGGATGGTGCCGAGCAAATTGACCTCCGGCATGGTTCCTGATGAGAGTTAAAGCCGTTAACATTATCATATCGGTTTTGGTAGCGGGTTTATTTATGTGGCTCGCATTCCGGAATATCGACTTTTCGGAGCTTTGGACTCAGTTCGGTACGGTAACGTGGTATTGGCTTCCTTTTTTTATGCTTGCACTGATCGTGAGCCACTTTCTCCGTGCTGTACGCTGGCAGCTGCTCATGCCCGAAGAGTACGGTAAAATCAGCCGTAGCACACTATTTGCCGGGGTAATGCTGGGGTATGTGGTAAACAACCTTGTTCCGAGACTTGGAGAAATTTCCCGGCCGGTGTATGTGGCAAAAAAAGAGGGGGTAAGTTCCAGTAATCTTGTGGGCACGATCGTAGCCGAACGCCTTTTCGATTTCATTACTATGCTTTTTTTGGTTTTGCTCACCATTATCATTTTTTTTGGAGACCTGGGCAGATTTCAGCAGATTTTCGGTATTGAACAGTGGTATTGGTATCATTATTCTATTCCGCCGCTTGTTATAGTTCTTTTTTTTGTATGCATTTTTCTTTTTCGCAGAGTGGTAATAGCGATCGATCAAAAAGCCGATATTCAAAATCCGGTACTTGCCAAATTGATGAAATCAGCCAAATCATTTAGTGATGGAATGGTTTCACTAAATAAGGTGAAAAACTGGCCCGTTTTTTTGTTGCTTACAGCCGGCATCTGGACCGGCTATATCCTGATGACCTACCTGCCATTTTTTATGCTGGAACTTCAGCAGCAATACGGCCTAAATATCCTCAGCGGAATTGTACTTACAATGGTCTCAACCATTGGTGTAAGTATACCCACACCAGCAGCCATCGGTTCCTATCACCTTTTTATGCAGCAGGGAATGTGGCTTCTTTATGATATTCCACTCACAACGGCTCTCACTTATGCCACTGTTGTACATGCTTCAACCGTTTTGCTGGTGTTTTTAGTTGGACCTGTGGCACTTTGGTGGGATAAATACCATTCCTTAACCATCCGTTAAAGTGAATAATTTCATAGTACTTTATTACGTTAATCAAGTTTAAACCGGAAAATTCAGGAATTTTCGGTTTATACGGGATCGCTGTTAAATTTTCTGAAAAGTTATGGTATCTTTCATCTGATTGTTTTTGCATTCTGAGAAACAATTTTGAGGGATGATTGTTTATTTTTTAAGTGCTTATTACTCCTTATAACATATGATTCGACTATTTTTTCTTACTGTTTTTGTCGTTTTGACGGGAGCCGTTACTTTTGATGTTCACGCCCAACAGGATCAAACTGATCCTGAACAATCCCTGTTGCCGGAAATTGACCCTCAGGATATCGAAATCCGGAGCCAGTTTCAGGCACGGTTTCCCGGACTGAACCGGCAGCCTATTTTGGGCTTTAATCCACGCCCGCGCGTTTTTCAGACAGACCCCGATCGAATTCCGTTCATCGAGGATGAAGAGGCTATTCTTGCCAGTTTACCCATCGGTGAGCTTGACCGGCCCGAAGCCCCTGTTTACCAGCGGCTTGGTTATGCCGACCCCAGATATATTTTTTTCAGGGGAGGTATTGGCAGTGAAATTTCTCCGGAAGCTGATCTCTTCGCTATAGGCCGCATCAACAACAGAAACTGGATTTCAGCAAATGTAAATTTTACCTCAAGCGATGGTCATGCTGAAGCAGAAAATCTTGATACCTCCTACCGGTATTCAGAGGCTAATATCAATGCATACAGCAGGATTTCCGACCGGACCAATTTGCGCTTTACTGCAGGGGCCGTTTCCAATTTCAATCACATGTTGCAGCTTGGAACCGAATGGGAAGAATTTCTAAATACGAATACTCGAGTTTCGCTTACCGGCTTCCGCGGATCTGCAAAAGTCGATGTAGCCCAAACATCGCTTAGTGGAGTTGTTGTTGATGCAATGGGTTACATAAACGATTTCTCACACAATTCGGATCTTACATTTCTAAGCGGCTCTGCTTCGGAGTGGGGTTTAAATGCAGGAGGAGAATATACACGTCTTGGCAGGAATGTCGACGAATATCATCGAGTAAGCCTTCGGACAAAATCAGGAGGTATTGAGCCGCTTGAAGGGCAAATGCAATCATGGGGGGTATCAAACCTATCGGCTCATTATGAACGCCTCTTTAATTATCAGACCGATTTAAAAGTCAAGGCGGGCATCAGTGGTGTGACGGATGCCGAAGAAGATTTCAAACTTTACTTTACACCAACTGTTGAATTCAAGCACACATTTTTTACCGGATTTAATTTCAGGGCGAAAGCATCTGGATCAGCAAATCATTATTCGTTAGCGCAGGTTCAGCAGGTAAACCGGTTTTTCGATATGTCGTCTCCTATCCGGCATCAGTATGAAATGCTTGCCCTGGCCGAAATTCAGTTAGAACCTTTTTATGGCACCAAAATCATAGGTGGTGTTTCTTATCAGGATATAAACAATTACCTCTATTACGAAAGGAGGGAATCTCACGGGGGAATTTTAGAAATTAACCAAGGCTATTATTCAGCCAATTTCAGAGATGCAGATATTTTTAAAATCTACGGCGGTTTTACGCAGGATCTGAGGCCCGATATTATCTGGTTCACGGCTGATGGACACTGGCAAACACCCAATTTCTCTGATACAAATGAAAAGATTCCTTTTGTTGAAAACCTCTCACTGAAAGCAACACTGTCACTTCGTCCGGTAAGCCAGTTACTTATAGAGAGCTGGGGTGAATTTAACAGCGGAAGGGTGGATCATACAGGTGAAGACATGTCTTCGTTTATGGTAATGGGGGGCAAACTGGAAATGTCACTAACTGATCAATTCGGATTTTATGCAAAAATATTGAATTTTTTAAATGAAGATTATCAACTCTGGCAAGGTTACCGGGAACGCGGCTTGCAGGGATTTGTAGGTCTTACATACCTTTTTTGATGATATGGAAATCGAGTTTATAATTGCATTTAAAGAAATTTTAAGAGAGCAGTTCGTAAATAAAAACAACGTAGAAATCGATGGGCTTGGGAAGTTTGAGGTTACGCATCTGGGCCAGCATCAAAAAAAATATGACAACGGTAAGGTGGTGATGATGCCCCCAGCTGATGTTTTGAAATTCAAATCTAACATTAGAATTTCAGATGAAAATAGACCGGGATAAACTTGTAGAACTGCTGGTTGAAAAAACCAGTATGGAAAGAAGTGATGTTGAGGTCCAGCTCGAGCAGCTCATCGAACGGATACTGGATGCTGCAAGACGTGGCAAGACTCTCGAAATCAAAGAATTTGGTAGTTTCTTTTTTGATGAAGATGGAGAGCTGAAGTTTGATCCGTCCGATGAGCTTAGTACAGAAATCAGTTATAAATACGCTGGAATGAAACCGGTAGTTCTAAAAGGTGAACGCGACAGCACAATTTCACCAGTAAAGCAGAGTACCGAAGATATAGGTTCTGTTGGAATTGCTGGTGTGACCGGTGATGAAAATCTGAAGATCGATTCATCAGAAGGAATACCGGCTCAGGATACAGTGTCCGGACAGCCATTGGAAAAAGAAACCAAACCTATTGCTGAGCAGAAACAAACCACAACTTCGGCTCCGAAAAAGAAATCTCAGCCGGTTCAGCGCAAAAGCAGTAACGCCGGGGTCTGGATAGTGGCAGCTTTAATTTTGATAGCACTGCTCGCTGGAGGATTGTTTTATTTTTACGATCCTGCACCGGGTATAGAAAATGAAACAGCAGAAGAAACCGAACTGGCCGGGCCTGCTCCTGATGAACTTCCCGTAATAACCGATGAACAGATTCCCGAAAATATCGAAATACCACCTGAATTTGGGGTGGAACAGGCACCAGACAATGCAGTAAATGAAGATGGATCGGCAGAAGGTACTGCGGCCGAAGACCAGGAAATTTTCGGATTAATGGGAACGGTTGCTGAAGACGCAAATAATGGATATTCTATAGTTTTACACTCTTTTAACGATGAAGAAAATGCCCGTGCGGCAGCAACAGACCTTAGTGAGCAGGGTTATCGTGCACTGGTTAACTCAAGGACGGTGGCGGGCAGCCTGATGTGGCGTGTCAGCGTAGGGCAGTTCGAAACCCTTGCTGATGCACAAAATGCTGCGAATGAACTTCCAACACCCCACAACACTCAAAACTTTATACAAAGAATACAAGATTAACAAAAAACCTACATGAAAATCATCTACTTACTCCTGATCCAGGCTGAAACAGCTGAGGAAGATACACTTCTCCAAATGTTGCAAGACGAGCCCTCCATGTCGTTCCTCGAAGTTCTTTCCCAGGGCGGCCTGCTTATGATACCACTTTTTGTTCTCTCTGTGCTTGCAATTTATGTAATTGCAGAGCGCTGGCGAACTTTTGAAAACTCTAAAATGGATATTACTCATACACTTAACAATATTGAAACCCTGCTTAAATCAGGCAGCCAGCAAAGGGCTATACAATACTGTGAAGAATTCAATAAACCGCTTGCACGTATTTTAAAGTCGGGAATACGCCGTCTTGGAAGGCCATTGCGCGATATTGAAGAGGCAATTAAAAATGCAGGTAAGAAAGAAATATTTCAGCTTGAAAAAAGAATGAACTGGCTGGCAACTATTGCCGGTGTGGCTCCGCTCATCGGCTTCACCGGAACGGTAACCGGTATGATTCGCGCTTTTATGGATATTCAGTCTCTGCAGGGCAATGTAAACCCAAGTGTACTTGCCGGTGGTATCTGGGAAGCGCTAATAACAACTGCCACCGGACTGATCGTGGGAATTATCGCATACGGTTTTTACAACTATCTGCAAGGTAAAATTAACCGCATGATTTTCGAACTCGAAAATGCTTCAGCCGATTTTATGGATCTTTTGCAGGCTCCATCACCTAAAAAACGACAACAACAGGAGGTCTGATCTATGGATTTCAGAGAAGGCAGCAGTATGAAAGAGCCGTTATACATGTTCTCACAATCGTCACTGACGGACATTATTTTGTTACTGTTGATATTTTTCCTGCTTACATCTTCGTTTGTTACCAACTTTGGTATACGGGTAAATGTGCCTCAGGCCGAATCGAGTGTAACCACTGAGGCTACACAGATATCGGTGGCGATTACCCCCGAAGGAGACTATTTTGTAGATGGTGAACAGGTAGCCCGCGGAGATCTTTCAAATGCAATTCGGAGCGCATATCAGAATAAGCCAAATGCAACGTTAGTAGTACGTGCTGACAGAGACGCGCGGGTGGACGACGCTGTGCGGGCGATGAATATAGGAAGGGCATTAAACATGAATATTGTGATGGCAACCGAGCGAAATTAATCTTTATGCTGGACTGGTTTAAAAATAATGTTGATGAAGAAGACCGATTCGGGCTTGGTATTACCTTTGCCATCCATTTGGTTATTCTGATTATTGCAATTCTCTATACTGTGAACCTGAAGTATGAAGACCGCTCTGCCTTCATGGAGGTAACACTGGGCGAATTCAGAAGTGGCACGATTGCCCAGCAGGCAGAAGTTCAGCGAGAACAGGTTGCCACGCGTCCCAATCCAATAGAAACACAACCCGATGAACCCGATCCTGAAATTACACAACCCGAAGAAGTTCCTCAAACTCCCGTAGAAGAGGTAGCAAAACCGGTTGACCTGCCAGACCAGATTGAAGAAATTGAGGATGATGAAATAGTTGAAACTCCTGATACGGATATAATTGACCCCGAGGCTCAGGAAGTAACCGAAGATATCATGGAAGAAGTGGTACCGCCTGCAGCCCAGGAAGCTGAACAAGTTACCGAAGGAGTTGAAGAAAGCGGCGATGTACGCGGAGCCAGAGGAGATCCGAATGTAGATCAGGGAATCGGCCATACACCCGACCGTTCCGCGCCTTATGATCTTCAATGGGAAGGTGAATTAAATCGCTCTCCCATGGTGCAGCCGCTGCCTACCAATCGTACAAATGAAGAAGCGGTGATTTCTATTCGGTTTGAAGTTCACCCCGACGGTTCACTCGGAAGAGTAATCCCCCTCAGGAAAATGAACCCCGAACTGGAACGCGAAGTAATGAGAACTCTTAGAAGCTGGCGGTTCTCCCGTTTGCCATCAGGTGTCCCCCAGGAACCCCAGTGGGGCACTATCACATTCCGGTTTGTTCTGGATTAAATTTATGGACACCGGGTCTCTGGCCTGGCTTTTATACTTTACTTTCCTTCAAGAAATCTGTCTGTTCGGATTTTAAAGAACAAAAAAAATGTTTAGTTTATATAGACTGAATATAAATAAGCGTTATATTGTTCATTTGGTTATAATTCAGGTCCTTCAGAATGCTTCTTGAAGTTAAACATATTGAAAAATCGTTTGAAAAAGGTGTTCCCGTTGTTCGGCAGACATCTTTCGGTGTAAAAGAAAATGAAATTTTTGCACTTCTCGGTCCCAGCGGATGTGGTAAAACCACTACGCTAAGGCTAATTTCAGGATTTGAACACCT
>SLGL01000266.1 GCA_007123785.1 Balneolaceae bacterium | reverse complement strand
GCGAAACACCAATAGCATATCCAATTTCGTGTAAGAGAACACCTTGCGAGACATTGGGTTCATCACTTGTTGCAATATCGAATGAGTTAAGAAATATGTTTATTCTATTATTTTCATTAAGTTTTTTTACTTCAAAAAGGGCACCTTCATCCGGGCACATCATCCCAGCTGCATGTCTAATATTTAGTCCAGGACATTCAAATAGCTCATCATTACTTAATTCGACAATTAATATTTGAGCTTCATCCTTATTGTCAGCTCTTTTAAAGTTAAGGTCAATATATTTTCCCCATTCATTAAATGCTTTTTGAACTATAACTTCATCATATAGTATCACTGCCTCTGAATCTATATACCATTTTATTGTCGGTATATCCCACTTTGTGTCAAATACGCGCCAACCATCTGAATTTCCCGGTGTTTGAATTGGACTTATAAAACTGAAAGAGTCCAAAAACATAACCCCTGTACTATTCAAGTCATTGACTTTAATTGTTGATATGGATAGCGAGTTTGAATTATTACTCCAATGCAAAATTGCCGAATTTGAAGGGTCGAATTCATCCCAAAATAAGTCTAAATCGATCTGTAGCTGAGAAGATGTTTTAAAAACCAGTCCATCAGGCTCAAACTGATAAGTAGCCCTCCCTCTTTTTTCAAAAATTAAACCCGGAATTTTTTTTGCTCACTTCTTGTTAGTTTAATTGCAGTATCATTTTCTAAAACCCCCTCAGGTATTGAAAGTTTGATTATATTATCTTTGCTAACAACTTCACCACCATCTGGGCCAATAATTTTCTCAACAATACCACTATCCCCCTCGATATCAGAAGATGTTGAATTATCCTTGCATGATATAAACATAAAAGTAGAAGCAATACCAAGCAGCAGATAAATTCTTATTGTTTTTATCATAGAGTAGTTTTTTGCAGACAGGCAATACCGATGATTACATCCCCCAAAGCCAATTCTGCTTACTTTTTATTAGATAATAAATATCTGTTCTCAAATTGCCAAACCTGAAAATATGCTTATGAAAGCTAAATTCTATGCCTAATTCTCATCCTAAAAATCATAATAATGCCACATTCTGTATCTGCTTCTCAGGTTCAACAAACTTTTCAAAAAAATTGAAAATATCTAACCCAAGTAATAAATGATTTATTTGTATTACATCTTGTAAGTACAGAGTTCGGGTTTAGGTTTATTAGACTATCAATCAGATTAAAAAAGAATGCAGGTCCTCAATCACATGCACTGGGATTTGTATGTGAATATCTAATGTTCGGCCACTCATAATTATCTTCCTGTTCAACAATTATATCGAAGGATTCTTGTGGCAATGACTTTTCTCCTGGTTGTTTCAATTTTGCAGTACCAAATATTGTGTCTTTTTCTGTCCAATTGTAACGTTTTTTACCATATACAAACTTACCATTATAAAATTTACCAGTAGCGAAAACTGCAATACTAATCTCGATTATTTGTTGATCATCGTACTCAATCTTTAATGGTGATTCATACTCCATGGCATCAATGAAATGCGTAATCGTCCAATAATCAGTAATTTCAGGTAGATAATTTTTATTTATCTGTAAAGGCGGCCAATAGTTTCCCCAGCCAGTATTATTTTCATGTTTAATTACTCTTGATACCACTAAATACGCATGAATGTTTATATCATAAATTGGATTCTCCATATTTGACGGCCCTATTCTAAACCTTACTCTTCGAGGTACTTTATTCTTATCATCCACAACAATTGATCACTCTAATTTTTTAGAAAATCTAAAATATTCTTCATTGTCAACACCATTAGTAGACTTTACATAGAGATTGCTATCTGTTTTATTTTGATTGTCATGTTTATCAACTGTCATGTAAGAATCACTTTGTTCATCTCCATTAAAAATCTGTGTTGTATCCGAAAAAGAAATTTTTACTTTTTTCTCAGGCGGGTCAATAACAATGCTCTTAGCAGTGTTAGATATTATTTTACAAATTATCAGGACTTTTTTGGGGGGATCGCTATGCGACAAGGATCAAGATTGTCTGCTCTTATTTTTTGAAACAAATACCCATCCAATTCACAACTCTCGCAATCCCAACAGGCTTTTCGGGATACCAGATTGTTATGTTCAGCAGCAAATCACATTTTTAATAAAAAATCAACGGGTAGAGCCTATCATTAAGGTTATAGTTAAATGTTAAGGTTTTCCGAACTGCTATACTGTATTACTATGGCATATTAGACCTCAACCCACAAGGTTTCGTGAAGATCCTGTTTTTTTACAGTTAAAGTTTGAATATGGTTGGCCCGGCATCTGAAATTGACAAGGCCATAAATTTTAGTAGATTTATTGTTTAACTATCTCTATTTAGATATAACCTTTAAACTTTAGACCTAAATTATGAATAACTATCCGAAGCTCCATAATGCCGCATGGCCTGGCCTGGTAGGAAAAGGCCCTGATTCAGAACCTTCAATAGGATTGGATAAAATGCTGGAACTGACAGCAAATGCTGAGGTCAGCGGGGTCAAATTTGATGGAATTGACCTTTTTCTATTTGATCCGCACATCGACATCGACATTTCTAAAGATGAACTCAAGAAGCTGGCCGACAAAATCGCTTCCTATAATCTGAAGGTGGGAAGTCTGGTTGCCCCGGTTTGGCCTGATATTGGAGGAGGCTCAGCTATGGGCAGTAAGGAGGATCGTCAAAATTTTATAACACAAGTACGTAAATCTTGTGAGATCGGTAAGACTTTGCGTGAAGTTGGTATTCGTCCCTATGGAGTTATCCGCATCGATTCGGCTACGGATCCGGCAACCTGGGCGAAAAATCCATCAGAAAGCACGAAGAAGATAGCCAGCACATTTGCAGAAGCTTGTGATGTAGCCGCCGATTATGATGAAAAATTAGCTGCTGAAGGTGAAATATGCTGGGGCGGCATGCAGAGCTGGAAAGTTATGGTTGATACTCTCGAAGCCGTTGACCGGGATAACATAGGTTTCCAGGCAGATATGGCGCATACACTGCTCTACTTATTAGGCTATAACAAACCGGAAGACAGAATTCTGCCAAAAGACTTTGACTGGGATGACAGAGAAACTCTGACAGATGCTTTAAAAACCATGACTGCTGCTTTGCGTCCGTGGACCATTGATTTTCATGTTGCTCAAAATGACGGTACTGTTTTTGGTTCCGGCAGCCATGATAAAACCGGACGACACTGCCAGGTGAAGGATCCAAATGGAAAACTTGATATTGCAGAGGATGCCGGACACTGGTTACGGGATGAAAATGGTAAATTGACAAAGGCTTTCAAACACATTTGCTGGGATGGATGTATGTTCCCAAATGAGGTCATGTTTAATCAACAGACATGGAATGACATTCTTTCTGCTATGATTGATGTCCGAAACAAGCACGGTTGGAGGGAATAAGTCTGCTCTAACAACACAAAATTAGTAAACACAAATAAAATTTCAGGAGTTAAGAGAACTATGAGTAATAAAAAGGAGCTTAGAATAGGAATGATCGGGTATGGCTTTATGGCACGTACTCACACAAATGGATATCGGAAAGTCGGTAATTTTTTTCCGGACCTAAACTATCAACCGGTTTTAGCAGCGGTTTGCGGCCGCACCAAAGAGAAAGTTGAGGCATTTGCCGAACAGTGGGGATATGAGTCGGCCGAAACAGATTGGAAAAAAGTAATTGCTCGCGATGATATCGATGCCATCGATATCTGTACACCGAATGATATGCATGCAGAAATAGCAATAGCAGCCGCTGAAGCAGGTAAGATGATACTTTGTGAAAAACCTTTGGCACGAAACGTTTCAGAGGGAAGAGAAATGGTTGATGCCGTTGAGAAGGCCGGGGTTAAAAATACGGTTTGGTATAACTACCGGAGGCTACCAGCTGTTACACTTGCAAAAAAAATTATTGATTCCGGTAAACTTGGCAAAATTTTTCACTACCGTTCAAATTTTTTGCAGGATTGGACGATAAATCCGGAATTACCCCAAGGCGGGGAGGGGTTGTGGCGCATGGATAAATCAGTGGCTGGCTCCGGAGTTACGGGGGATCTTCTCGCTCACTGTATCGATGCAGCGATGTGGCTTAATGGCGGTATAACAGAAGTTTCAGCACTGACTGAGACATTTGTTAAAGAGCGCCTTCATCAGGAAACCAACAAGGTCGAAAAAGTTGAAATTGATGATGCCTGTATATTTCATTGTTATTTCGAAAATGGATCGTTGGGGTTATTTGAATCAACCCGCTACGCAAGAGGTCATAAGGCATTGTTTACATTTGAAATAAATGGAGAAAACGCCTCTATTCGATGGGATTTGCATGACTTAAACCGTCTCGAATATTTTGACCACAGCGATGACTCTCAGGTCCGGGGATGGAGATCCATTCATGTTACGGACGGGGATCACCCATATATGGATAAATGGTGGGTGCCCGGCCTCTCTATCGGTTACGAGCATTCATTCCTGCACCAGGTGGCTGATTTCCTCGAAAGCCTTGAGACCGGAAATCCGTGCCATCCGACATTCAAAGATGCCCAGGAAACCCAAAAAGTGTGTGAAGAAGTTCTGAATTCAGCATCTTCAAGAAGCTGGAAAAAAACGGGTGTTGAATGGTAACAGGCCTTTCAATGAACTGAAATTCGCCATATATAAAAATGATAATCACTTGAAACCTGATGATAATCAAATCATAAATCCATTAATCCAAACTAAAAAGTGGATTAATAAAATATCAAACCATATT
>SLGL01000189.1 GCA_007123785.1 Balneolaceae bacterium | reverse complement strand
GATTCAATCTTTTTTTCTTTTTTTCCTTTCTCAAGAACCTCTGCAAGAAGAGTATAACCTCTTCTTACCTGCCGGAATTTTTCCTTAGGATAGGTTGTCATCTCTTCCGGGCGAACCATAAAAATGATTTCATACTCCCTGGGGTGTTCAAGTGCATAGTTAATATATGCCATCGAAACAGAACGGAGCTGCTGCATCACTTCTTTCGACGCCCCTGCAGCATCAACCAGAGCCTCTTTCAGATTTTCGATACTCTCTTCAATCAAAGCCAGAAGAAGATCGTCTTTGTTTTTAAAATAGAGATAGATACTTGTCGCCGTAATATTCACACGCCCGGCAATTTTTCGCATCGACAGTTTGCTGAAACCATCCTCCAATAACAAGTCTTTACTTGCATCCAATATTTCTTCCCTGAGTGACATATCTGACAAGGTTAACACTGTTAAGTTAACTATTACAAATTATCAAAATTGCGATGAATGTCAATATTGTGTGGGATTTTCAGCCCTTGTTTGAGATCTATTTTCAGACTTAAGAATGATTCAGAGCAAATGAAAAAAAATTTGCCCTAGAAATAGGTACCACCTACTCCCCTTGTGTATAAAGCTGAAAGAGCAAACCGGCAGATAGTTTCGTATCAACGTTAAAATATCGGATAAACCCGCAATGTTTCCTTATCACCAATGGCAGTAAGAATGGAATAATTCAGACTTATTGAAGAAAAAACATTGCGGGTTTTTACGTACGGCGACCATTGACATGACAATAATTTATATAAGAAAAGTTGTAGCGAATACCTACAAACTCACGTAACAGGAAATGAACTGAAAAGAGAATTTTAATGAAAACAGCTATGAAGAAACTGATTCTGATCTGGATAACCGCTTTTGCCATTGCCCTTTTCGGGTGTGATGACAACCCTTTATCTGGCGATGAAGGATTGCCGGATATTCAGGAAAATTTTGTGTTTCACATCAGCGAATCGAAAGCTGCTGAGGCCAGTCAAAACAGAGGTGAAGGAGCCAGTGACCCATTTGAAATTAACAACGTCTGGGTTTCTGAACAGGACGGCAGGAAATATTTGAACATTGAAATCAACCAAATTGAAGGCTGTGCTGAAACTTTTCCCGAAAAATTTGATGTGATCTGGGATGGCGTCACCATCATGATCTATCCCCCTCAAATTCCGCTATATATTAAACTGGACACTTCGGGATGTGCCGAACTGGAAAACGATGTAACAGAAACGATTGTGATTGATCTCTACGAACGTTTCGAGAATAAGCAGTTTGTGGATGATGCAAACTTCCTGGTCATCAACACATCCACCTACGAAGGAGGTGATTATGAAGTGGTTCAAAGTAATCCGGAGAACTGACTGTAGATGATTACAGGTACAGCCACAACATTTTGGTTTGAGATTTCTTACTCAACAGCAAGGAGTGCACTCCTGAAAATAGGAGGCGCTCTTGCTTCAAATCGATCTTTTCGACAACAAGAACAGGATCTCACGGCCATTATCCGGGGCTGCCAAAGGGAAGATGAGTCCAGCCAGGAACAGCTATATAAAAAGTATTACGGTTATGCACTTTCTGTTTCGATGAAATACTGTTTAAACCGGGAGGATGCCACCGAAGTGGTCAATGACAGTTTTATGAAAGTGTTTAAACACATCAGTCAATTCGACATTGAACGTCCGTTTAAACCGTGGCTCAGGAAAATTGTGGTGAATGCATCGATTGATAAAATCCGCAAAAATCCTGAAAATCATCTGGATATTGAAGACGTCCCCCTCAGCTTACCTCAGCTGGTGGATTCCGATCTCAAGATCAAAGAGACCCTTCAGTTGCTCAAATTCCTGCCCGAAATGCACCGGACTGTATTTAACATGTATGAAATTGACGGGTACAGCCACAAAGAAATCTCCGAAGAACTTGGCATTGGTGAGAGTTCATCGCGCACCTATTTACTGAGAGCAAAAAACCAGCTCAGGGAGCTATACAACAAACACTTTACCGGCAAGATATACCAGAATGCATAGCAAAGATCCCATAGAACAGATCAGAAATAATCTTCAGGAGTATGAAGAGCCCTACCGGCTGGGCGCATGGGAAGAGTTCAAGCGCTACCGGCAGGCAAAATATCGTGCAACACAGTTACGGTGGATTGCAGCGGCTGCGGCTGCCGTCCTGGTTGCACTTTCCGCATCCTACCTGGTGACGGATGTTACCGTTCGGACCTCTGAACAGATTACAGAGGCACCACCTGAGCAGACGGAACATCCTGATCCCGGTACGGATGCAATTTTACAGCCAATCATACCACCGGAAGAACCCGCAGATGAATCAGGGTTCGCAGTTGAAGAACATCTTCCGGAAACAGTCCCAGCAGAACCGATCCCGCCCGAAGTTATTGAACCGGAATCCGATCCGCCAGAAGAAGCATGGCTTTTTTCCGATTTACTTGCCTACAGACAGATTCCTCATTGGGATGAATACACTGCCCTCAGACAACGTACCGATGAATCCGATCTGACGCTGAGCAAATTTCACACAATACCCGTTTTGGCAGATGATGACAGCTTTCGGAACGACAGATACATCACTGAGGCGGATCTTTCATCACTAAAATATCATACTCCGGGGCTTTCGATCGGCCTGGCCTATTCACCTTTGTTGAATTTTCATCAGTCAGCCACCGATTGGAACGTTGGCGGCGGCCTTACGGTGGATTGGAACTTTATGGAAAACCTTTCGCTGTCGTCCGGCCTGTTTGTGGCTCAGAGTCAGTTGGAATTTCGCACAGATCACGTACTTGTGTCCGGAACAAGGCAACCGGTCAGTTCCGCAAATATGGAAATTGACTTTCTGAGTCTTGAAATTCCCCTTAACCTTCAATACTCTATGACCGAACGATTTTTTGTTTCAGGCGGAATTACTTCTGCTTCTTTTCTGAAAGAGCAGTACACCTACCATTATGAGATGCAGGAAATGTCTACGACCATGGTTTTTATAGATGGTGAATATCAGCCTGTTACTCAATTGGTTACATTGCAGGAAACGGCTGCTCAATCGGAGCCGTCTCTGAGTTCATTTAATCCGCTTGCGTTCTACAATTTTTCATTTGGTTACAGTTTTGATGAGGCTGGAAACGGACGATTTACGATTACAATTGAGCCGTTTTTCAAGATGCCTGCCCGATCATTATCCACAAGAAGCGTCAACTACTCAACCGGCGGCCTTCAATTGAAAATTGCATTTTAAAGCCCTACTCGACTGACGGCTGCTTTTCCCGTCTGACGAATTTTTGGAGATGAAGAGAAAGCTTATTCAGTTATTAAAATTATGGTTGCAGCACTAATAAAGGTTGATTTTTAAGATTTAATTGAAGTTGTGATAAATTAATACACTCTTTGCGCAAAAACTGCCGGGTATTCGCAAGAAATTTTCAAGAAAATTACACCTCATTCAAAGCCGTTACCTTATGACCTCAGTCATTCAAATCTAAAGTGCTATTTTTCACTGTATTCTTCTTCATGTCAGAAAGCAATTTTTCAAAACAGGCTGAAATCTACGCCGCAAACAGGCCCGAATATCCAGCAGAGTTGTACCGCTTTATTTTCAGCAATCTGAAGAATAGTAACACTGCCTGGGACGCCGGAACCGGATCGGGGCAGGTTGCCGGTGTACTTGCAGAATATTTTAACAAAGTTTATGCCAGTGACATCAGCAAACGGCAATTGAACCATGCCTTGCAAAAACCTAACATTGTTTACGCCTCCCTCCCATCGGAAGATACCGGCTATCCGGATAGTTTATTCGATCTGATCACCGTTGCTCAGGCGATCCATTGGTTTGATTTTGATACATTTTATGATGAAGTCCGCCGTGTAGCCCGGCCAAAAGCACTGATCGCCGTTTTTGGGTACGGAAGACTGCAATCAGATCCATACATCAACCCGGTTATTCAAAAACTGTATGATGATGCTTTCGGTGCCTGGTTTAGCACTCCCCGCAAATATGTGGAAGAGCACTACCAAACGATCCCCTTTCCATTTGAAGAAATCCAATCTCCTCAATTCTCAATCGAAACAAGATGGACACCAGATCGGTTCGAAGGTTATTTCAATTCATGGTCGTCAATCCAAAAGTTAATAGAAGTACAAGGTTACAATCCCGCTGATGAAGCCATGAGCCAGATACGACAGAAGCTATCCGGTTCCGCTGCCATTGCTGTTTCTTTTCCTCTGTTTTTGAGGCTCGGGCGAATCCACCCATCCGGCGGTTAAGACTCTTCTCGTTTCATCCTTGTCCCATAATCCACCAAATAACGTTCGTAGGGTTGATCCATCAGTTTTGATGAGATCAGAAAGTCGGCCGAGGAGCGGTCGCAAGCCAGTGGAATATTATATACAATGGCAATTCTCAGCAATGCTTTTACGTCAACATCATGCGGCTGTGCCTGGAGCGGATCCCAGAAAAAGATCAGAATATCGAGCCTGTTTTCAGTAATTGCCGAACCGATCTGAAGATCTCCGCCAAGCGGCCCGCTCATAAAGCGGTGTACTGGCAGTTTCAGCTTTTCGGAAATCAGGCTGCCGGTGGTTCCGGTTCCGTACAGATCGTGCTGCATGAGGATATCCCGGTTATATTCGGCCCAGTCGATAAAATCCATTTTCCGGTAATCGTGTGCCACCAGGCCAATCCTTTTTTTCTCTCCCATTGTGGCTGAATGAGAGGCAATATCGGGATGTGAAGTTAATGTTTTCATTGAAATTTATAATTTTATATTTAGAATAATTTTGTGAAATGAT
>SLGL01000418.1 GCA_007123785.1 Balneolaceae bacterium | reverse complement strand
CTCCATCTTGCATGGTTACGTAACCGCTAAAGTTACCAGCCAAACTTAAATCGGATTGCCCGGTATTTTCTGCTAAACCTTCGGCCATTGACAAAGAGATGCTCATCAAAAAACAAAAGAGAGTTAAAACTGAACGTCGAGATACAGAATCGTACATTTTAAAAAATAATAAGTTTTCGTTTCGTGCTTTTATACCTGTCTTAATTGATCGCGAACCTTGCATCTGCAAATAGTGCATATTCCTGTTCCATTCTTTCACGGTGTCAGGTTTATGCTTGACACGAAACTATATATATTGAATTGATTTTCTTTCGTGCCAATCCTCAGATATCGACAGAAAAAAGAAATATGTTGAAATATTGCTGATAACAAGCGCTAAGATTAATCAATATTTCTTGATAATAAAAAACCATTCTCCTGGAACGCCTTGAAATCAGAAATACCTTCATAATCATAATCTGATAAGAAAATCAGAGATCTTCGGTACTTACATGCAATAACAATATTGTAAACAGGTATTAAATAAGTGAGCGAAATGCAGGGTATAGGTATTTTCTATCAATCTATCCGTGAATAATTTTTTAACTTAATCACTGGCCTGGATTTCTCACCAAGAGATTTTTTCCTCAGCAAGGCCCTGCTTCGCTAATGCTTCGCAGGGCAGGCGAAGAACTTTACACGCTTGCTCTCCGTAGCTTTCCTGATCCTCGAAGTTTTAACGTAGTGGATAGCGAAGGAGAGCCATTTTAGATTCAACACAGCTGAGGGGAAAATGTCGCAGAAAAACAGGGTGTATTTTTAAAGATTCCTAATTTTGACCATAAAGTATTTAAAATCAAATATTTACATTACGATTAACTTATTTACTGTGAGATATACGGGCTAGACTGAACAGAAAGAATGACCCATCGAAAGCATGGGAAACGAATTAACTTAACCTCATCAAAAAAACCCAATAATATGAGTAATGAAAGTAAATGTCCGTTTCATAACGGTACAAAAAGTAAAGCTGCCGGTGGAGGCACCAAAAATCGAGACTGGTGGCCCAATAAATTAGAGCTGAATATCCTGCGGCAGCACTCGTCCAAATCGGACCCGATGGGCGAAGATTTTGACTATGCTGAAGAATTCGAGAAACTCGACCTGGCTGCTGTGAAAAAAGATCTTGCCGACCTGATGACCGATTCCCAGGATTGGTGGCCTGCCGATTTTGGTCACTACGGCCCTCTGATTATCCGAATGGCCTGGCACAGTGCCGGAACATATCGAGTGGTTGACGGACGCGGAGGCGGTGGAACCGGCAACCAGCGTTTTGCCCCGCTGAACAGCTGGCCCGATAACGTAAACCTGGACAGGGCACGACTGCTTCTTTGGCCAATCAAACAAAAATATGGCCGAAAAATTTCCTGGGCTGATCTGATGATCCTGGCCGGAAATGTTGCCCTTGAAACGATGGACTTCAAGACCTTCGGTTTTGCAGGCGGGCGTGAGGATGTCTGGGAACCGGAAGATGATATTTACTGGGGTTCGGAAGGTGAGTGGCTTGCAAGTCAGCGCCATACCGACGACGACACCCTTGAAGAACCTCTCGGTGCCGACCACATGGGCCTGATCTATGTAAATCCCGAAGGCCCTTTTGGTGAACCCGATCCCAAAAAAGCGGCACACTTCATTCGTCAGACTTTCGCACGAATGGCGATGAACGACGAAGAGACCGTAGCCCTTATTGCAGGCGGACACACCTTTGGAAAAACACACGGTGCCGCCCCGGAAGAACATCTCGGCCCGGATCCCGAAGCAGCCGGAATCGAAGAGATGAGCCTGGGCTGGAAAAACTCTTATGGCAGCGGAAAAGGGAACGACACCATCACCAGCGGCCTTGAAGGTACATGGACACAAACACCTACAAAATGGAGTAACAAATTTTTGGAAAACCTCTTTGAGTTTGAGTGGGAAAAACACCAGGGTCCCGGTGGTAAATGGCAATGGAGACCAAAGGATGGCGCAGGTGAAGGAACCATACCGGACGCGCACGTTCCGAACAAAAAGCATGCCCCTTTTATGCTCACCACGGATATTTCCCTGAAAGTGGATCCTGAATACGAGAAAATCGCAAGACGTTTTTACGAAAACCCCGAGGAATTCGCAGACGCCTTTGCCCGGGCCTGGTACAAACTCACCCATCGCGACATGGGACCAAAGTCTCTATACTTGGGGCCGGAAGTTCCTGAAGAAGAGCTCCTTTGGCAGGACCCGATACCTGAAGTGGGCCATGAACTAATTGGCGGAGAAGATATTGCAGCATTGAAAGGCAAGATCCTTGATTCCGGCTTGAGTGTATCTGAGTTGGTATCTGCAGCCTGGGCGTCTGCATCCACCTTCCGCGGATCTGACAAGCGCGGTGGTGCCAATGGTGCACGTATTCGCCTTGAACCGCAGAAAAACTGGGACGTCAACAACCCTGATCAGCTTTCCAAAGTACTGGAAACTCTTGAAGGAATTCAGGAAGAGTTCAACAATTCTCAGTCCGGCAACAAGAAGATTTCTCTTGCCGACCTGATTGTACTTGGTGGATGCGCTGCTATTGAAAAGGCTGCGAAAAATGCCGGTCATGACGTCACTGTACCCTTTGCACCGGGCCGGGCAGATGCATCGCAGGAACAGACAGATGTGGAATCGTTCGAATGGCTTGAACCGCCTGCAGACGGATTCCGCAACTACTACAATGCAAAGCACAAAACCTCCCAGGAAGAGATGCTGTTGGACAAAGCTCAGCTCTTGACCCTGACTCCACCGGAAATGACAGTGCTTCTTGGCGGCATGCGTGTGCTGAATACCAACTGGAACGGCAGCAAGCACGGGCTTTTCACCGACCAACCGGAAGCACTCACAAACGATTTCTTCGTGAACCTGCTGGATATGAATACCACCTGGCAGGCTACAACCGATAAACAGGATCTGTTTGTAGGCAGCGACCGTAACACCGGAGAACCCAAATGGACCGGCACCCGTGCCGATCTGATTTTTGGCTCCAACTCCGAACTGCGCGCTCTCGCTGAAGTCTACGGATGCGGAGATTCCGAAGAGAAGTTTGTGAAGGATTTTGTCGCAGCCTGGGATAAGGTAATGAACCTGGACCGGTTCGATCTGAAATAGTTTCAGTGTTTGCGGCCGGGTTCTAATCTTGAACTCATGCCAGTACACCCGAAACTCACTTAACAAAATCTGAAAAGGCAGTCCTGATTGTTATCGGGGCTGCCTTTTTTTGTTCAGGCAAACCTCCAGGGTTTTTGAAACCCTGGAGGTTTTTTTCTCTTTCGAAAAGAAGATGCAAGCTTTTAAAAAAAGCTGCAAAAATATCAGAATTCCGGTTGCCGGGTTATCCCCCGAACAGAATCGACAGATCGGCAAAGAGGGTATAAATAAGCAGCACCAGCACCACGAGTACAATTCCGGCCGGCACAGCAAATTTCCAGGGAGTCATATCCACATCACCGGAGTATTCCTGCTCCCAGGGTTTTTCCAGCGGTTTGTAGAAACTGACAACCAGCATCAGAAATACCAGGACAAGGAAAGCAATTCCAAGGAAATGAAATTCTGTAACGGCAAGCACCCAACCGCTGAAAGGCGGAACAAAATAGCCGGCCGCAATCCCAAGACAGCCGATTACCAAAGCAAGTTTAGCTGCTATTGGCGGAACCCTGGGCGCCAATATGGCCACAAGAACTACCGCCAGTATCGGAATAAAATAGATACCGTTCATCTGCTGGAGATACACAAAAATACTTTCCTGACCAATAAGAAGCGGTGCGATAAACATGGAAGCAATGGCAATTACCCATCCGAACTGCTTACCGGCTTTTACAATCTGTGTATCGGTGGCATCTTTTTTGAGAACAGCTTTATACAGTCCGTAGCCATAGAGCGTGGTTGTTGCATTCAGAGCGGAGTTAAATGAACTGAGAATGGCCCCTACCATCACACCGGCAAAGAGGCCCGTTAACGGAGATGGAAGCACATCCCTGACCAACACTCCGTATGCATTGTCTGCTCGGATATCAGTATCGCCATAAAGATAAAAAGCGATGATGCCGGGTATCACCAGATAGAGAGGGCCGAGAAGTTTCAGCAATCCGGTCAGCAGTACACCTTTCTGGCCTTCTGCAAGGCTGCTGGCTCCAAACGTTCGCTGAATGATCTGCTGATTGGTACACCAGTAAAAAACGTTCAGCAGTAGAACTCCTGTAAAGAGTGTAGAGAAAGGAACGGACTTATCGGGCCCACCAATGGAATTAAATCGTTCGGGGTGTGCCTCACCCAGGATTTGCCATCCCTGAATAATGCCTTCACCCCCGCTCACTGCCTGAAGGCCGAACCAGCATATCAGAAAACCTCCGATCAAAAGTCCGATGCCATTCAATAAGTCAGATACCGCAATGGAACCCAGGCCGCCAAAAAGTGCATAACTGGCCCCAATCAAGCCGACAATCCAGACCGTCACCCAAATGACCGACACTTCCGATTCAAGCCCGGTGAGTGTCTGCAAATCGAGCATACTGGAGAGCCCGGTGGCCCCGGTGTATAAAATGATCGGCAGCAAAATTGCCACATAAGCACCCAGAAATATCAGATTGGCAATCACCTGAGTACCATGATCAAACCGCAGTCCCAAAAATTGAGGAACGGTTGCAATACCGCTTTTCAGGAACCGGGGTAGAAAAAACAAAGCCATCAATACCAGGGCCAGCACGGCAATCACTTCCCAGGCCATCACACTTAATCCGTCAATAAACGCAGAGCCATTCAGCCCGACAAGCTGCTCGGTGGAAAGATT
>SLGL01000078.1 GCA_007123785.1 Balneolaceae bacterium | reverse complement strand
TTTCTTGAGGTATTTACCGGCCAGTCCTCCAACAGATTTGCCGGCTCGTTCACTGCCGGTCAGTGTTACCGCTTTTACGATATCGTTTGCAATGATCTTTTCGGTTTTGTCGTGATGAATGAACAGGTTTTGAAAAACCCCATCCGGGAAACCCGCTTCCAGGAAAATCTCCTCAATATGAGTTGCACATCCAAAAACATTGGAAGCGTGCTTCAACAGGGCGGTATTACCCGCTGCAAGTGTTGGCGCGGCAAAACGAAATACCTGCCAGTATGGGAAGTTCCACGGCATGATAGCCAGAACTGTTCCGATTGGATCGTGACTCACAAAGCTCTCCGTTGCGTCCGTCTCAATGATTTCATCGGCCAGGAAACGCTCTGCATTTTCAGCATAAAAATCGCACACCCAGGCGCACTTATTAATCTCCCCCCTGGCCTCGCTTATCGGTTTTCCCATCTCAAGGGTCATCGTCTTCGCATATTTTTCGATATTGTTTCTGAGTACCCCACCTGCATTTACCAGAAATTCGCATCGCACATTAAGGGGTACCTCCCGCCAGGTTTCAAACGCAACCCGCGATTTCTCAAGAATAGTATTTACCTCCTTTTCAGTGTACTCTTTATAAGTAGCTATCTCTTTGCCGTTGTGGGGATTGATGCTTTTGAATTTCATGAGTTGATATCGGTTTTAATGTTTAAATTCTATTTTTGCAACCACTGATGTGAGCCATCCAAAATATTTTCTAATTTGGGTCTAACCGTCAGGATATTTCCGGACAAAGCGATTCGCACGTATTGATTTCTGGATGGCTTGATCAGCTTTCAATAAGCAAACTCTTCTATTTATGTCATTATATTAAAGTTTTAGCCTGTTTGTATATTTGAACGGTGATCTGTTTTTCAGTGAACTTACTGAAAGATTGATTCAACTCCTTTCCTTTCCAGAAGAGTTTGACATTGCCCGTTTCGGGAAACCAGGCTGCGCTGTAGAGTGTACCGAACGATTTTTTTTTGCCAAACTGGTGCAACGGCGGTTGCAAAAATTTTTCGCACAGAGAGTTCAAATCTAATTTTTTATCCTTCAGATAATTTTCTACTGCTCGTTCCCGCTCTATAGTTTGTGTTTCAAAAGCATATTCCGGCCACTCTATTTCTCCCTGGTGATTGGTACAGGCCTGTTTATTAACCAGTGTCGCTGGCCTGTCTGGACCTAAAAAGAGAGTTGCATAGTTTCCTTCACAATCCATCAGCATCACATTGTAAGCCATGTGAACAGGTATTCGCTGAAGGGATTTTACTGCCTCATCTACATTTTCGCAAGTCTCAAGCAGGTAACGAATCACCAGCGGAATACCGAATCCCTCACCTACGACATTGCGCCCGCCAAAATTGAGAGAGGCACAAAGACCACTGCTGTTCATCCCGTCCAGCAGGCCCCAATTACAATCGCTGATGCCTATAACTGGCCGAAGCCAGTTACTTTTTAACATAACACCCTCAAACCATTTGGGATAATGGTCGTAATTCCGAATCAAAGCCAGTGTTCCTTTCGTCCAGGCCATCTGGGTGCAGCCGCTCATAAACGCTGGGGGATTCCACATCGAAAGATACCGTGATGTGAGATCACCGCCGCCGGCAAGTTTGCAAACTTCCCCATAAAGAGAAACAAGCTCAGGCATATGTTCATTCATTGCTGCACTGCAGGTATTGTAATCCGGTCTCACCGTAACACCTTCCTGTAGATGCCAGTCACGATAAGAGGGCCAGGTTTTTTTAAACACTTTTCCCCATTTTATGCCCGGTTTCTCCTCTTGAATACTGTTTATTTGAATAATCATTGGTTACAGGTTTTAAAATAGTCGGCCGTGATTTTCTCCTCGCGGACATGAAGTTCATGATACTTACATCAATTTGAAACCGGCCATTTCGGTTACCTCTTCGGCCAGCTCCTCGTTTTGAGGGATTTCAGTTATGTAATGATCCTGAATTGCTTTAATCCACTCCCTGGCACGGTTGGTCAGTTTAAAATCGTCCGTCATTAACCTGCCTCTCATTACTAAAATCCCCATGTCGGCACCTTCATAAAGATATCCCCCTTCCTTGGCGATGCGCAGAAAGAAAGCCTCTTTTTCCGATTCAACGGCTCGCCTGTGGGAGTCCATTCTGTCAAATTCAATACTGCCGTCTTTAAACTTCTTCCATATCCCTGTGGGTGGTGCCTCTCTGATGTATTCAATACTGTCCTTCGTATGTTTAATGACGAGCTGGCTCCAGGTGTCGATGTTTTCGGGACGCGCCCAGCGGTCATTGATCGCTTTCACGCTCAGTTCGTATGGTACATCCATCCAATCGATCAGGTGAAAGAGGAACAGCGGAGCATCGGCCAGGGCAAAGACAGCATGATTTGTAATAGAACTTGCACCGGTTACCCGCGGATTCAGCTCCCCGAGATAGACTTCACCGTTATCCTGGTCAATCAAAAAATCGAGTTCAAAATAACCCTTGTACCCCTCCTTTCGCAGCTGATCACCAAACAGTTGGGTATACTTACGTGCTTTCCGGCGGATATCCGGTGTAAATGCATCGGCGTAAATCTCATTTCCACACCAACCGCCTTTGTAAGGAGTTAGTTCAGGGAAACCTACCAGCTCGGTCATCAATGGAGCGACAATCGTTCCATGCCGGGTTACACACGCCTCAATCGCCGACCCACGACAATTGATACGCTTCATAATCTTTACTTCCTTCTCTTTAACGATCTCCTCTTCATGTTTTTCAAATTCCTCCTTGTTGGAAATAAAGAATGTGGTGTGGCCTGAATCTCCAAACGGTGTTTGAATAACAAGTTCATCACCCAGTTTCCCGGATATTTTGCGAAGGCGATCATAATCCTTCACATTTGAAAGTACATACGGCACACAAGCAACCCCGGCTTTTTCAGCAATACGGTTTGTGTTTACCTTGTTATCCATCGATGTGCGCATTTTAGCAGAAGGGAAACAGATTTCAAGGCCCAACTTTTTGGCAAGTTTTTCTGTCTTTTCATCAAACATCAGGAACATCGCTTTTCCCGCTTTGCCATTCTTTTTACGGGATTTTATGTAATCCTGTACTTCAGGATGCTGCAGCAGGTAATTGTTGATATCTTCAATACTTTCAAATTCCTCGTGTGGCAGCTCTTCCTTTGGAGAGAAAACGTTTGGATGCAAGCCATTAAAGCACTCGATATAACAGATGAACTTGAAGCCTTTAATCCACTCATCAGCACCCAGGAGATTGAAATTTGTAGCACTGATAAAGTAGATCGGCTCTTCATTACGGTGAAAATATCGGCGGATGTCAGAGAGTCCCTTTAGAGGTTTCACTTCGTTCGTCTTTTTAGCCATGGTGCTTTAATTTTAAAAATTAAGTGATTGGTTATCGTGAGTTCGAGATTAAATTTTGAAATTGAAGTTGAAAAATCCCCTTTTCAAGTCTCATTTGATCCCGAAACTTCGGGGGAGGGGATTTAGGGGTGGTTTAGAATATGTTTACAAACTCATTTTCAATTTTTAGTTCAACTAAATACGTTGTAACCACCTCCGGCCCCTTAACGAAGGAGAGGAGACTCTTAATTCAAATTCATATATCGAACTCACATTAGTTAATTCTTTTTTTCGGCTGTTTGTAATTCAGCTTCAGCCGAATTGGTTTTTTTTCTGTTAAGTGCATCTTCTTTAAAAACTTTAAGACCCAACTCGGGCCGGTAACCATGTATCTCTTTTACATCGAGTTCCAGCAGAAACCGGATGATTTCTTTACTGATAACCTGACCCGGCACTAACACCGGGAAGCCCGGTGGATAAGGAATCACAAAAGTAGTGGATACAAGTTTGCGGCCGTTTTCCATCACATCGAGGCATTGCTCAAGAGGGATGTACTCACAATTTTCCTGCTTGTATGCCAAAAAATAAGCCTGCCGAATATCCCCGCCAGGAACTCCCGGTACCGCCTGGAATGAGGCATGAAAATGGCTGAAATCGGGAAGAGGAGGCACATCCTCCATCAGCGATTTGACTCTTTTTTCCACAATTTCCTTTTCCTTCGTATTCAGAGATCGATGCTCTTCTTCCAGTTTGCCTGCAATATCCAACAATGTATTGATCAGGTAGGCAACACTCCCCCGCGTGGTTCCGATACTTGTCATAAACAGTATGGAATTACGCGATGTCTTATTGATCTGGATATTGTAAACATCCATCAGGTATTTGTTTTTAAAGGTATCACCGTCGATGCCAGACATTCCGACTGCAAGCGTTATCTTGGTTGGATCCAGAACAAATTCATCGTGCTCCCATGCATCCTCCATCCGGTTCCATCCTCCCTGATCTGTGTAGTATTCATCAAGGCCAGATGGGCGATGTCCATCTGGAATAAAGTCCTTAACCGTAAGCACACGGAAATATTTGTGCAGAAGCGGATGGTCATGTATTTTGGCCCGGATCGACATCGCAAGTTCAAGGCTTTTCTCTCCAAGTTCATACCCTTCAAACTGTACCTGCCTCCTGCCGGCATCGAGTGAAGCGAGAATTTGGTAGTTAGGTGAAGTGGATGTGTGCGTCATATAGGCTTCCTGGAAGCTATCGGATGCCAACCGTCCGAACTCTTCATCCCAGATATGAATCATAGAGCCCTGGCGAAAGCTTGTAAGTGTTTTATGCGTGCTCTGTGTTGCATAGACGCGAATCTTTACTTTATCGGGATCGGGCATGAGCGGAACATCATCCTTGCCAAGTGATTCGATATGTGCCTTGTATTTACTTCTGTATGATTCTGTCCTGTATTTATGATACAGCCTGTTCG
>SLGL01000286.1 GCA_007123785.1 Balneolaceae bacterium | reverse complement strand
TTCCCAGCAGTTCTAAAATTTCCCGGTTGATGTCCGGGTTGATGGAAATGGCAAGGGGGATGGAACATTGGCTATGTCCTGCATAACCCAAACGGACCATAAAGAGCCCGAGGTTATCCACTGAATAATACGCCAGTAAGGCTTTGCTTCTCCGGTAAAGTTTTTAGAGATCCATCGTGAAATTGCAATCCATACAAGGATACCCACTGTGAAGGCCGTTACGTATCCACCAAGACTTTTCATCAGCATTCCGGTGATACCGGCAAGGTCGGCCGAAAAACAGCTTAAAATGAGAAATGTGGTAGAAACCGGCATTCTCAGACGTGTGATGATCAGTAAAAAAATCGGAGCGGCAAGCTGCAAAAAAGAAAAACTGGTGGGTTCCACAGACAGGGCGGGAGTAGCAAGCCGCTGGTAACTTACATCACCGCTGAAGGTAAACCAGCTATAGGTGACTGTTTATAAAAAAAATTCCGCCGATAAAAAACCAGAGCGAGTACCAGTTTCGACCCTGATTGGATGCGAGAAACGTGCCGATTGTCTGGATGCTGTCGTTGGCAATAGCCGAATAGGCTGCAAACATAAAACCAACCCACATGGCAAGGTGTGCATATTCGTATGAAAATCCGGCAATAAAAAAACAGAGGCTGATGATAATGAGAAAAATGCGTTCCTCTTTGACAATCTCAATGAACTGGTAGTAGGAGGTAAGTAGAGATTTCCTGACTCTGATGTTAGATGGCATAAATGTTGGTTCAGGTAAGCATTAGAAACCAATAAAAATTAAATTACTGAAAAAGGCAGATCAGGAAATTAAGAAACTATTAAATTTTACGTAGTCCTTCAGGTGGACGAAAAATTGGAAATAATCGTCTTTTTTTGATTCCGGATTGTCGGTATATGTAAAAAAATACTACCGTCCCACAAGCATTTCGGAGTGGGTTTTCATTTTTCGACCGGCCAGTGCTTCCTGTACATTGAAAATATGATCTCCGATTTTTTCGAGGCGGGTAATGTAATCCAGGAAAATAACCCCGGCTTGTGATGTATAGATGCCTTGTTCTAAACGGCGATAATGGGCTTCCTTCATTTGGTCTCTGGTGGCATTGATTTCGTTTTCAAGCTCGATTGCAGTATCCAGATTGATAGGTTTGCCATTAGATTTCTCCATATTCGCACGCATCAGCTTGATGGCACGCAGGATAACATCCAGATAGTCACTCACTTCCAGTACGGCATCTTTCGGTAGTGCTACATCGAGCTCCATCATGTCCTCGAATGTTTTCGACATCTGATAATAGAGGTCTCCGATCCGCTCCAGGTCGTTGATGATACTGTGCATGTTTCTGATTTTTCGGGTTGCAGCATCCGAAAGGTTTGCACTTGAAATTTTGGTAAGGTACTCGGAGATCTCCAGTTCGATATTGTCTGTGATCTGTTCTCTCTTTTCTATTTTTTTGAGAAAACGTTCCTGTTTTTTCTGTTTTTTAAAGAAAAGGCCGGAAAAGCTATAGTGCATCTTTTCTATCAGTTTGCCAAAAAGCTCGATTTCTTTGAATGCCTGAGCGATAGAGAGTTCTGACGAAGACATCAGGCCACCTGAAATATATTTTAGGCGGAACGCCTGGTCAGAACTGTCTTTGTCTTTCTGAATGCGTTCTACAAACCGGATTATTGCTGGTACAAATGCAAACAGAAGAAGCACATTCAAGACATTAAATGTGGTGTGAAAGAGCGATATACCAAGTGTGGCTGCCGCTCTGGCTTCCTGACTATCACCAAAAATAGACCCTGTATCCGGTACAAAGTGCTGTATTATATTATCTATTCCGATCAGGAATGGATTAATAAGGAATAGCATCCATAATACACCAACCAGATTGAAAATTAAATGGAATCTTGCTGCCCGTTTTGCATGAACATTACCTATTAAAGCAGCAATATTTGCAGTAACTGTGGTTCCGATATTTTCACCCAGAATCATGGCAGCGGCGATCGGGAAGTCGATCCATCCCTGGAATAGCATTACCAGTGTGATGGCTGTAGCTGCCGATGATGATTGTGTAAGCAGAGTAAGAATGGTTCCAACGAAAACAAAAAGAATCATCGAAGCGAAACCGAAACCGGTGAAAGAGTCGAGGAACGCGAACATTTCAGGATTATCCTGGATATTGGGAACGGCATCTTTAATAAACTCAAGACCGATAAAAAGTATACCAAAACCGATCATTGCTTCCGCAAGATTTTTTAGTTTCTCACGGCCAAAAAAGAGAAATGGAAAAAAGATGCCGATGAGACTGATGGCGATCGGAGTGATCTGCATCTGAAAACCAAAAATGGAAACCATCCACGCTGTAACGGTGGTTCCGATATTAGCGCCCATAATTACGCCGGTTGATTCGATAAAGGTTATCAATCCGGCATTAACAAAGCTAACCACCATCACGGTTGTAGTAGTAGAGGACTGTGTGATGGTTGTGGCACCAAAACCAGTGAGGATACCGCTGAGGCGATTTTTTGTCATTCCCTTGAGAATAGCTCTCAGTTTGCTGCCTGCCACTTTTTGCAGTCCATCACTAAAAATTTTCATTCCAAAAATGAAAATCCCGAGCGCCCCAATCAGTTGTAGAAAATCAAAAAATGTATATGTCATTTACAGGTCATATAAGAGCAGTAAATCCCAAAGCCCTAAAGATCATCATAAAACTTGTTCTGTTGCAAATTAAATAACTGTTAACAACAATATCAAAAACGTATTTTCAAGCTATTTCAGGCATCTTTTTTCAGGGAAATTTGATAAAGATCAGTGCGACGGTCTTTCTTTGTTCGCACACTGCCCATTTCGTGAAGTTCTTTGAGCAGGTTCAGGTCTACATCAACAATCAGAATCATTTCGGTATTCGGGGTGGCTTCTGCTTTGATTCCTGTGGTTGGAAAAGAAAAATCGCAAGGTGTAAATACTACCGACTGCGCGAATGAAATATCCATGTTATGTACTTTGGGAAGGTTGCCCACGCTTCCGGCAACAGCCACATAGCACTCATTTTCAATGGCACGGGCCATGGCGCAGTTACGTACACGTGAATAACCGTTTTGGGTGTCGCTAAGGAAGGGTACAAATAAGATATCCATTCCTTCCAGTGCAAGCAGGCGGCTCAGTTCAGGAAACTCAATGTCGTAACAAATCAGGATACCGATTTTACCTGCGTCCGTCTCAAATGTTTTAATTTTGTCACCTCCGGTCATTCCCCAGGCCTTCACTTCATCTGGCGTCACGTGAATTTTTTCATACTTTTCTATTTCACCGTTCCGCTTACAGAGGTAGCCTACATTCTTGAGCAGCTCATCACGAAATTCGGGCATGCTGCCTGTAATGATGTTGGTGTTATAAGCCACTGCAAAATCGGTGAAGGTGTCGCGGAGACGTTCGGTGTAACCGGCCAGCTCTCGAATGGCATCTGGCTCAGACATATGGTTATACTCTGCCATCAGAGGTGCATTGATGTATTCCGGGAAAAGTAAAAAATCGGCCTGATAGCCCGATACGGCATCTACAAAATATTCAATCTGTTCTGTAAGGTCATCGTAATTTTTATATGGACGCATTCCCCACTGTACCAACCCCAGTCGAACGACCGTTTTTTCGGGTTTGTATCTCTCGTTTGGTTTGGTGTAGTAGATGTTAGACCACTCCAGGATGGCTGCGTACGATTCAGAGGCTTCATCTTCGGGCAGATAATTTTTTACCACACGTTTGACATGAAAATCGTTAGATAGCTGGAAGTTGAGAACGGGATCGTGAATCTCTTTCCGGCGAACTTTTTCGATGTATTCTTTGGCAGAGATGTCATCAAACTTGTGGAAATTGGGCAGGCGTCCTCCAATTACAATCCGCTTAAGGTTCAATTTTTCACAATATTCCTTGCGGTAATCATAAATACGGCGCCCCAGCCTCAAACCTCTGAAATCGGGATGAACCATTACGTCGAGTCCGTAAAGTGTATCGCCCTGGTTGGTATGTGTGCTGAAGGTGTCGTTGGCAGTGATATCGATATATTTGTGGTCGTCATCAAACCGTGTGTAATCGATAATGAGAGACATGGCACAAGCCACGATTTTTCCATCTACTTTAATAACGAGCTGACCATCGGGGAAAACAGAGGCGAGTTTTTTTAATTCGCTGCGGCTCCATTCGGGACCTTCAATTTTGGGGTAACAGATTCTCATCAGATCCTGAACTTCCCGGTGATCGGAGAATTTTAGGCGTTCAAGATCAACTTTTTCGATTGGTGTCATAAAAGTAAACGTCTTCATTCAGATGAGGGCATAAATTACGAAACCCGCAGGCTAAAAAAGAAGAGAGTGGTTGTTTATTTTGAAATGTATTCGGATATAAGAAGGCAGTTGGAATAAAAATTAATTCGCTGAAATAAAAAAGGCCTCTGAATTTAATCAGAAGCCTCTAATATTTTTAATTTAATCAGGAATTACTCTTCAATTCCAAGCTCGCTCTGAAGACGCTGCATCAGTTCCGGGTCTTGCTGTGCTCCCATAATAATTTCACGATACCGATCCATAGTAAGACCGTTTTCTTCAATTTTGGCAATCATTTCCTGTTCAGCTTCTCCCTGAATTTCCATGAGTGTTGGCTGGAGGGTTTGAATTTTTTCCATCTCTTCATCGGATACGTCCATTTCATCAGCCATTTGCGGATTCTGCATAGCCATCATCATTTGCTGAAACCGTTCAAAGGATAGATCTTCAGCCTCAACAGCTTCTTCTATTTTTTCCTGAGTTTTTTGTTCTATCGGTTCAAGTTCGTGAATGGTGTTAACCAAAAGGCTT
>SLGL01000010.1 GCA_007123785.1 Balneolaceae bacterium | reverse complement strand
GGGTGGTTAGCTCAGTTGGTTTAGAGCACCTGCCTTACAAGCAGGGGGTCACAGGTTCGAATCCTGTACCACCCACTCCAAGTAAAGCCTTGCAACGTATAATTTTATAGCGATGCAAGGCTTTTTTATTTTGAGTATTATTTGTGGAGAGGGTTCTCAAATAAACTATTCTATTCTTATTATAGATTCAATTTCATTTAAAAAGGATTCCTCATAATCTTTTCAGCCTCTTCCCGGTTTACTCCTCTGTTATCCATGATTTCCTGGATGGTATCTTCAATTAATTCCTGATCACGCGCCTCTGATATCTTTTTTTTCAATGCATCAAGAGTTTTCATCATATTATTAAGCACGAGTGGTTTGAATTGAATGGGACAATTATAGTCGCTTTTCAGCAAGTGAGTGGCATTATCACGAAACTGGTTTTCGATCTCTCTCATCATTCGATCTTTATATTCTACGTTAAAATGATTTTTCAGAATGTCGAGTACATCCTCACCACTTACTTCTTTCACATCGAAATGTAAAAAATGGGTCCAATGGTAAAATTTTGAATCTTTCATTTGTATTTATACCCGGTTAGTTAGTGTTTATGATAAGATTAATGATTGGAAGTGACATCATACCGTCATATATGTAGACTCACCACAGATTGCTTATATTTCCCGAATTAACGAAACTGAATCTGGCATAACAACTTTGAGTTAGGAAGATTCATTATCCATAAAAAGCCTTCAATTCCAGGAACGAAAACAAAATCCATCAGCATGAAAAAGAATGATCAATCAAGACGCTCGTTTTTAAAGAAAATGGGAGCAACTGCGGCCGGAATGAGCATGGTTCCCATGATGATCAAGGCGGGCAATAAGGCAGAGACCCTCGAGTTCGTTGACCTTGGACAGAAGAAATTTTCGGCCAATGACCATATCCGCCTCGGCCTGATTGGAACCGGGGGAATGGGAATTGGAGATGCACAAACCGCCCTTCAGATAAGCGGGGTGGAGCTTGTGGCGGCTTGTGATCTTTACGAAGGAAGGCGACGCCGTGCCAAAGAGCTTTGGGGAGATGATATTCAGACCACTGCAGATTACCGGGAGATCCTGGGTCGTACTGATGTGGATGTGGTTATCAACGCAACGACCGATCACTGGCACGAGAAGATCAATGTGGACGCAATGAGAGCGGGAAAACATGTCTACTGTGAGAAGCCGATGGTCCAAAAAGTAGATGAGGGACATCGTGTCATACAGGTACAACAAGAGACCGGAGTGGTGTTTCAGGTGGGGAGTCAATACACCAGTTCGCTTCTGAGTGCCAAAGCAAAAGAACTCATTCAAGAAGGAAAAATCGGGGAAATAAACTTTGTGGAAGCGATTATTGACCGGCATAGTGCACTGGGAGCCTGGCAATATTCGATCCCGCCAGATGCCTCTCTGGAAACGGTTGACTGGGAGACCTATCAACGTGGAGTAACGGACCTGCCCTGGGACCCCAAACGGTTCTTCCGCTGGAGAAACTATCAGGATTACGGAACTGGACAGGCAGGAGATCTCTATGTTCACATGCTCTCTATGCTTCACTTTATCACGGGATCAGATGGCCCAACTCGTGTAATGTCAACGGGCGGTTTGCGCCACTGGAAGGATGAACGGGATGTGCCGGATATCCACCTCGGCCTCTATGACTATCCGGAAACAGAAAATCATCCACCTTTCAATTTAGCACTTCGCACCAACTTCATAAGTGGTGACGGGGGGCAGTTCCTCTTCCGGATCGTGGGATCTGAAGGTGATATTACGATCAGCTGGTCGTCTCTTGTTCTGAGACGCAACCCGTTACCTGAAGCTCCGGGAATGTCCATTAACACGTTTCCTGAGGATGTCCGTGAGCAGTTCATCGCCGAATACAACAAAATGTACCCACAAAATCCGAAAATTCAAGAACCCAATGAATTTGTCTATCGAGATCCGGACGATTACAAAGGAATGCGATATGACCACTTTGTCAACTTCTTCAACTCGATTCGCAATGGCACACCGGTCTTACAGGATGCAACATTCGGATTACGGGCAGCCGGCCCCACATTTGCAGGCAATCAGAGTTACTATGATGGAACCATCGTTAGCTGGGACCCGGATCGAATGATTATTGTTTCCTGATTCATAGTGAATCAAATACTGTAATGGCAATTATCTATTTCGAATAAATCAAAGTTCAGCTACCCGAAGTATTTGCAAAACCTGATTCTTCGGATTATAGCAACCATTTCTGGGTTCAGTGACCCGATATATACCACTACTCATGCCCCCAGGGTGCAGGCGGCAACTCTTCAAGCGGCTCGGTCATGTCGAAATCTACGCGCCAGCTCCAGCTTGTATCCCGGATGGTGCCGTAGGTGTACCACTCGCCGTGTACAATTTCAATTCGCCAGCCTCGAAAAATACCGGTCTCTTCGGTGCGTTCCACCGATTTAAATTCATGCCGAACAGCGGTTCCCTCACCATATGAGAAACCACCGTACATAGTAAAATCGTCCTCACTGCCATCGGGCTTGCGGTGGTCGTGGCGGATTTCCAGTCTGCCGCCGTGTTTGGTAAAAATCCAGGTTCGTGAACGGTCCCAGTCTTGTTCTTCTTTTTTTGCGGCTCACCGCATGAGATCACAAAAAATGCAGAGGCGAAAAAAAAGAGTGGTACGTGTCATAAAATTGTATGTTTATATAAAATAAAGCGAAGATATCAGAATTGATAAAAGAATGAAGCAGAAGGATGATATACGGGATTCCGGGATTTCATTTCATAAACTAATCCCAAATACATTGTTGCTTTTTCACCACTATTTATCCGGTACAATCCGCAACAATTCACCATTTTCATGATCAGTTAAAATGTAAAGAAATCCGTCCGGCCCCAGCCTGACATCTCTCACGCGACGACCAATAGAAAGGGACTCTTCGCCGATTACATTTTCACCATCGAGTACGATTCTTCGGATTTGTTCACCAGCAAGGCCGCCGCTGAAAAGATTTCTTTTCCATTCGGGAAACTGCTCACCTCTATAAATTGCTAGACCGCTCGGTGCCTGTGCTGGTGTCCATACTATTTTGGGATCTTCCATTCCCGGCCTGGAAGTTTCATCTGAGATTCTCGGCCCGTAATATTCACGGCTGTAAGTTACAGCAGGCCACCCGTAGTTTTCTCCCGCTATCAGCAGGTTCAGTTCGTCGCCACCTCGTGACCCGTGTTCATTGGCCCATACATAACCGGTTTCAGGATCAACGGTTAATCCCTGAATATTTCGGTGTCCAAGTGTCCAGATTTCAGGTTTTGCTGTTGGATCGTCAATAAAAGGGTTATCGTCCGGTACGGAACCATTATCATTCAAGCGGATCACTTTTCCGAGGTGAGCATCCATTTTTTGGGCATATTCCCTGTTCAGGATTCCGTCAATCGATGCGGGACGGTTACCGCCGTCTCCAATGGAAACAAGAAAGGTGCCATCGGGCAACCAGGCAATTCGCGAGCCAAAATGCTGATTATCACTTTTTGCCGGTTCAGCAAAAAACAGGATCTCCACATCGTGCAGCTCGTGATCTTCCAGTATACCTTTTGCAACAGCGGTTTGGTTTGCATCCTCATCACCATGAGCAAATGTAAAATAGAGGTGCCGGTTCTCTTCAAAGCTGGGATGGGGAGAGATATCAAGCAGGCCACCCTGGCCAGAGACATAGATCGGGGGAAGGCCCCGGATTGGTTCTGGATGTAATTCTCCATCGCGAATTACACGGAGCCGGCCGGGCCGTTCTGAAACAAGCATCGATCCATCCGGAAGCCAGGCCACCGACCAGGGATGCACGAGCCCGTCTGAAATAAGTTCGGTTTGCCAACCTTCCGCTTCTGGTACCTCATCACTGGTTTCAACCGGGCCATCGGGCATGGCACATGCAGTAATAAATACAGCAAGAATCAGGAAAAATGATTTTTTCATACTTTTATCTGTCGGATGATTGACAATATTTATTCTTAAATATGCAGCTTTTAAATTATAAGTTTACTCATCCTTCTAACGTTCATTTAAAAATCAAATCATGAAAATTTCCGGAATCCTGGAAACCTGTTTGTATGCTGCGGATCTCCAAAAAGCTGCTAATTTTTACACTAAACTGCCAGGGCTACAACTGATCGCCAAGGAAGATGGGAGACACCTTTTTTTTAAATGTGGAAAAACCATGCTGCTGATTTTTAATCCCGATCACACCTCCAGTGAACAGACCGATATGGGCGGAGATCTTATTCCGCTGCACGGGAGCAGGGGGGCCGGGCATGTGGCTTTTTCGGTCAAAGATGATGAAATAAGTTTGTGGAGAGAGTTTTTAAACGATCAACAGATCCCTATTGAATCGGAAGTGAACTGGCCGAATGGATCGGTTTCTCTATATTTTCGTGATCCTGCAGGAAATAGCCTGGAAGTGGTGAGTCCCAAAATCTGGAAACGATAAACTATCCCGGATATCTCACATTAAAAATTTTAAACAGTGTTTATGTTGTTGATATATTATACTTATATACCCATATATTGGATCTTCAAATCAAAACACCCTGTTTTCTGAGATATCCGGGCTATGGATTCTTCCTCAGCAGTTCAGAACCATGCTTGAGCAACTGCTCAGTTGTATGTACATATTTTTCTCCCAGTTTTCCCTTTAGTACAGAGAGTGCCTCATCATAGGCTTTAACAAGATGTGGAGCCAGTTTCTTTCCTTTTTCCGATAGTGAAACCTGAGACAATCTCCCATTCCTGCTTTTTTCAACCAAGCCTTTCTTCACAAGTTTATTCACAAATCTTGTGATGGTTGAAGGGGCCAGGTGCATTTTTTCAGCCAAATCCTT
>SLGL01000512.1 GCA_007123785.1 Balneolaceae bacterium | reverse complement strand
ATGGGAAATTTGAATGCAGGAAAGGTAAGGCCTTTTCTTTTTGATGAAAAACAAGTTTTACCGATTTTGCAAACCAACACTAAAATATGCGAAACGTTAATTTATTCCACAAAAATTTAAGTTTAGAATGAATCAATTCAAACCGTATCTGTTGTTTTTCATTTTTCTTTTTGTTTGCTGCGATTCCGACGATAATTCTGATCTATTCGACCCTGGAGAAATTGCTGCCGAAGAAGTACAACAGGAACCAGGAGAAAGCACTGTGGACCCAAACAGCTTACAAGAGAAGTCAAGATCAGATCAGAAAGAGATTCATATAGAGAGCAGCAGGTATGATGGACTCTCCGACACAGAGCGAATTGACCGTGCCGTGGCCGATGCAATCAGGGAAGATGCCCGGCTTCTGTTTGGTACAGGCCCATACTTTTATAATGGCAGAAAAACCATATCACAACCAGTAAACTGGTATGGAACCCAGGGAGAATCGTTTGATCAGGATGAAACAGTGATATATATAACAGGAAGGTGGACATTTGAAGGGGAGGGAAAAACCAAACTAACGGGCCTTGCTATTGACGGTGCCCGTGAGTTTACAGGGGATGTTGTGAGGGTAAACAGCTCTGTTGATGAAATAGTGTTTGACAGATGCCATTTTATGGGAGCTTTACATCGTAAAGAGAGTGCTGCCGGAATTGTGCTGAATATTAACGGAAATGCAGGGTCGGTCATTTTTAATAACGGCTCTATTTCAGATGCTCATTCCGAATCCCCGATTGAAACCGCTTCAACGAATGGCTCAACCTCGGGAGGCTGGCGTATCTGGCCTTCAATCAGAGGGTTTAATGCCTCGAGCGGATTTGACGGGTACCTCGAAATGAAAAACGTGGAAATTTTTAATATCGGCCACGAGGTGGCTTATGGTGACGGGGGAAAAGTGTGGGAAAATCCAGATGCTTCAGGTTCAATAAACCCCGGGGGCTGGGACATTGATGCCTGGCAGCGCTCAGGTCGTGATGGGACGGGAAAAACCCTTCTGGAGAACGTGAGGTTTTACTCCAGTCCCGGCTCATTTATAAAAGTGAGTCAGCACGGGGGCACCCTTCATTTTAAAAACCTGGACATTCATATAAGGGAAGGTCAACCGATTGCCGGGCGCCCTATACGTCTTCAATCTTCTGGCGATGGGTACCAGCGAAATGGAACAATGGAGAATGTGCGAATTCGGGCAGATCGGAGCCGTGATTTATCCCGAATGGGCGGAGGAAGTGCCCTGCACATGCTGATGTCATTCAGCGGGAACCTGCCTGATGAAACATTCCACATCAAAAATACAGTAATCGAAATCGGAAAAGATGAAGAGGATCCGGCCTATCTCAGTAATCAGGCCATATTCGGTTACCATCGTTCCGCGTCTGCCAAATACGGCTTAACTATTGAAAATACCAAAGTTGATGCTCCCGGAGGTATCGAATGGTTTTTCCGAACATCAGCTAATGCCCAGTCTTCACAGCAGAGGGCAAAAAACAGGGTGAATCAGGTTACTTTTTTGAATAATCGGGATATAAAACAAATTCGAAGATTTTACTATGCCAGTCCGTTTCAAAGTCGCTGCGATGGCTGTCGGGTCTACACTCATCACGATGTGACGCTGAAAGGGGTGAACAGTTATTATAATCTGAACGGAGAGTACCACGAGGTTGAGCCGGTCATTTCTCCATCCGACATCTGGAGGAGCGGTGGTGGGTCATTTTCTGGCTGTGATTGTGAAGAAGATGTACTTGATATGTATCTATTTTCCATCCATGAAGAAAAGGAATAATAAGCAGCCATCAAGGATTTGAAACATTTTTGGGTGTAATATTTCTATTTAAGCGTTATAATCTGGTTATTGACAGGAGGCTTTGCAAAACCCGGGCATTATTCGACTTTTTGGGTCGATATTTTCTCCATTTCACTCCGAATGAAGCATTACGTCAGAGCGCAACGAAGCGGAGCGGAGTGAAGTCGAAATTGTCCGTATATAAGGCTTTGCAAAGCCTCCTGATAATTCGAACTTATACCAAATAACCACAAGCATCTTCTATGACCCTTTCAGCCACACCTAATCTAATTGATCACATTTCCGCTTTTTTAAAAACCGTTTTTATCCTGCCTTTTTTTCTTTTTTTGATATCGGGAGAGACCAAAGCCCAGGATTCACTCGATATAATCAGCGGCGGAGCAAGCAACAATACATGGCTCCATTATGCGGATGCGGAAAACTCACTCTATAACCATCTCTCAGGCCAGGCATTTATGATGCTCAGTGAGAGAGCTGAGAAGATTGCAAATATAGGTTCACTGCAAGAGTGGCAAGAGCGGCAGACGTATCTCAGGGAGTCTTTCCAGGATGTTATCGGCCCGTTTCCCGAGCGAAACCCGCTCAATGCATCCATCACACGAACAGTGGAGAAGGAAGGGTACAAGGTTGAGCATATTCTTTTTGAATCACAACCCGGATTTGTTGTTACCTCCTCTTTGTTTATCCCGGATGATTTGAGTGATGGGCCGGCCCCGGCCATTCTCTATGTGAGCGGCCACACCACGGACGCCCACCGCAATGAGGCATATCAACACGTGATTCTGAACCTGGTGAAAAAAGGGTTTATTGTTTTTGCTGTTGATCCGGTGGGACAGGGCGAACGACTGGAGTATTACGATCCCGAAACCGGTGAGTCGGAAGTAGGCGGCCCTACAGTGGAACACGCCTTCCCGGGCGGACAGACTTTTATCACGGGCAGTTCCCTTGCACGGTATATGATCTGGGACGGAATTCGGGCAGTGGATTACCTTCTGGAACGCGATGAAGTAGACCCGGATCGCATTGGTATTACCGGCATGTCGGGAGGAGGCACTCAGGCATCCTATATTGCTGCCCTGGATGAACGTATTTATGCGGCAGTTCCAAGCAACTATATTACCAGTTTTACCCGGCTGCTTCAAACCATCGGCCCGCAGGATTCCGAACAGAATTTTCTTCACGGCATTGCCCGCGGCATCGATCACGCAGATTTGCTGGCTGTGAGGGCGCCCAGGCCGGCACTGATGATGTCTACCCGGAACGATTTTTTCAGTATCCAGGGGGCGAGGGAAACGGCTATTGAGGTGTCAGGAATTTATGAAGCATACGGTGAACCGGGGCGTTTCGGGATGGTTGAGGATGACGGCGGGCATGAGGTGACGCTTAAAAACCGGAAGGCGATGTACGCTTTTTTCCAGGAGCACCTTCAGAACCCGGGATCGGCCGATGACCTCGATGTCACTATTCTGAGTGAAGAAGAGTTGCAGGTGACCGAAACCGGGCAGGTTTCGCAGTCGCCTGGCAGTGAAACCGTTCACAGCCTGAACCGGGCCGAGGCGGCAGAAGCCCTCTCGCAGCGGGAACGATCGCGTGAAAACCCGGAGGTGCACATTCCCCGGGCGGTTGAAGCAGCCCGCACACTCTCAGGCTACCAGGAACCCGAATCGTCCAAAGAGCCGGTGTTTACAGGACAGTTTCAGCGGGACGGATATATCATCCAAAAATATTTTACAGAGGGTGAAGGCGATTACATTATTCCTTTTTTACAGTTTGTTCCAGAAGTGCCAAACGGAAAGGCTCTGATCTACCTGCATCCGTCCGGAAAATCCGCAGAGGCTGAGGAAGGCGGTGAAATAGAGTGGTTCGTAAAGCGGGGGTTCACGGTAGTGGCTCCCGACCTGATCGGAACCGGCGAGATGGGTTCGGGCCTGCTGCGAAGGGAGTGGCGGGCCGGTGTTTTGACCGGACGGAGTATTACCGGAATTCGTGCGGCAGATGTGAACCGGCTGGCGGCATTGCTTAAAAACAGCCTTGACCCGGATGTTATTTACAGTTTTGCCCGCCGGGAAATGGGGCCGGTGCTGCTTCATGCCGCTGCATTTGATCCATCCATAGATGCAGTTGCCGTGGCCGGTTCTTATACTTCATACCATGCAATTGTAGATACCCGTATTTATGACACTTCCTTTATCAGCAGTACCGTTCCGGGAGCATTGACAGCCTACGATCTGCCTGACCTGGCCGCAAGCCTGGCCCCGAGAAAAATATTACTGACCGGAGCCACAGACGGATCAGGTGAACCAGTAGCCTTGGAAACCCTCCGGCAAGAGTACTCTTTTGCAAGGGCTGTGTTTGAGCAGAGCGGCCACCCAGACACCTTTCACCTGGGCACGGAAGAGGGAGAGGAACTTTTGAATTTGCTTGAAGAATGGATTCAACTTTAAAATTTTAGAATAATGTCATGTCAATAGTAAAAATGAAGGAGGCTAAAATTCAAGGCCGGGTAAACCACCATCAATGAATTAGATGGATAATGTCAGGAAGCGGAGTAATCATCCACCCTTGTTGTAAAATACTTTCTTCAAGACCTGTATTACTCGTTGGGCGGCCATCTGCGAAGTTATAACCAGGAGTCAGCTCATTAGGAAAAGTTTTATTAAAAACTCTTACAAGGTTTGGATAATTAGTCTCTTTGTCAGGCAGCGCTGTTCTAAACGTAATAAGTACTCCTATTCATTGCAGGAGGATCATACATTTGCGCGACAGTTGCAAGGTCTCTTGCGTTTGGACTACCTCGAATAAGAATGATATTCTTTATTACTTCTCTTCCCGTATAACCAAAGTAGTCTACTCTCTCAAATGGTATTTCCCTCTTTTATATTCTCTTCCGATTTCAAGGCTCTGGATGAAAGTTTTTCCTTCAGTATTGGATCTATTTTCGACTTTTTAAGCAATGTTTTTATCGCTTCTAAAGTTTGAGGGTCCGACTCATTATCTATCATTTTTTTAACTCTAATCTCAAATCTGTCGTGTTCATCATCTTACTCTGATTATT
>SLGL01000129.1 GCA_007123785.1 Balneolaceae bacterium | reverse complement strand
TTCGCAGGCCACGGTTTTTCCCTGCGCGCCCCTCCCGGTTTATACGTTTAACCCACATTTCTCACCAAGAAATGCGGGGTAACCAAAGCTCATCCAATCATGCAGGTTCAGTGAACCTGTACCCATAGCGCAGGCATTCTATGTACCTCCCGAACTTCTGGACCTCAACCCCGATATGCCCAAAATTCAAAGCAGAGTAAAGGTTGATGCCATCATCACGGTTGTGGACAGTGCTCAATTTATGGATATGTACCAGCGAAACAGTACTGTACCCGGCGATGACTTTAATCGCGGTTATGGCCAGTTACTGGCCGAGCAGATTGAAGGGGCGGATATTTTGATTCTGAATAAGGTGGATAAAGCCAGTTCAGGAGAAATAAGAACACTGCATGAGCTGTTTTTGTCCATGAATCCGCGAGCAAGGGTTCTTGAAGCAGAATATGGCAGAGTCAACATTTCCGAGATTGTGGATACGGGAATTTTTGATATTGAAGTAGCCGAACAATCATCATTATGGGTAACGGAACTTGAGAAGGGAGAGAGTTCCGAAGCCGATGAATACGGTATGGAAACATTCGTATACACAACTTCAATGAGGTTCGATGAACAGAGCCTGATGAATGCACTGCAAAAGGGGCTATCTGAAAACATACTCCGTTCAAAGGGATTAATCGCCCTGGATGGAACTGATGAAGCTTTTCTCTGGAACCATGCAGGCAAGTTTTTGGAATTTAAAAAAATCGGGCGGTTTGCTAATCCCGCAGATGCTAAAACCGAGATTGTTTTTATCGGGCAATCCTTGCAGGAAAAAGAGATCACAAAGCAGCTCGAATCAGCTCATGCTGCTGTAAAAGCTTCTGTTAACTGAGTATTTATGTAGTCACTCCGGTGTGTATGTGGTTGATAGCCATGTACATACATCCTCTTTTTTTAACATGCCGGAAATCTTTCCTGTTCAGGTTCGAAATAAAGATTTCATGATTTCAGAATATCAAGAAATAAAAAATTAGTCTTAGCTAAATATTTATTTATCTTCTTATATAGAATGATCCGATGAGTAAAGTATCTGAAACAAGTAATTGGAAGAGTTAAATATGAAATTCATTGCAAAATTTGCCGTAGTGCTTCTGCTTTTTGGACTGGGAGTAAATGAATCCCGCGCCATCAGCACAAATGAACCACTGAGGGGAGAAGTGATAGATGCCCAGTCCGGCGACCCCATACCGGGGGCAACCGTTCAGATCAGAGAGCTTGAAAGTGGAACCGCAGCCGATCCGGATGGGCAGTTTGAATTTGCAAATATAGCTTCAGGCAGTTATACGTTAGCCGTTTCTTCAGTTGGGTTCAGGTCTGTAAATGTCACTGTAAATCATCCTGAAGATGAGTTTGTTTCCATAGAACTGCGCTCTTTAATAATGGTGGCTGATGATGTGATCGTAACAGCTTCACCGGTTGGAAGAGATATTCAGTACCAGTCTGCCCAGGCATTTAACATTCAGAACCTGCAGGATCGCCAGGCATCATCTTTCGGTGAGATGCTCGATGGCGAACCGGGAATTGCGATGCGTTCATTCGGCCCGGCACCCGCTCGTCCGGTCATTCGCGGATTTGATGGAGACAGGCTCTTGATTCTGGAAAACGGGGAGCGAATGGGAGATCTCTCCAATACCGCACATGACCATAATATCTCTCTCGATCCCCTGGTGGCCGAACGTGTGGAAGTGGTTCGCGGACCGGCCAGTTTACTTTATGGATCAAGCGCACTTGGGGGTGTGGTGAACATTATTACTTCCGATATACCCAGGGAGTGGAGCAGAGGCTCGTCGGGAACAGTGGCACTGGAAGGCTCTTCCATGAATGATGGTGTCGGCAGTTTCAGCCGCTACCAGTATGGTGGAGAAAAGTGGGCCGCTACAGGCCGGTTCTCCTATCGGGGTGCCGATGATCTTCGCACCCCGGCAGGCAGGCTTCCGGTAACGTTTATTCAAAACTTTGAGGGATCGGCCGGATTTGGTTACAGAAACGACCGGTTCTCTGGTGGATTTTCTGTTTCAGCGATATGAATGAGAGTAGAAGCTCCAGGGCGTTTTCAGGCTCACTCGGCCTGAATATCCGGCCATTTTCCGGGTTTGAAATTGGCGCACAGGTAGCAAGGGCTCACCGTTTTCCTATTTTGGAGGAGCTGTTCGCCGATGGCGTTCACTTCGGGGCGGGAGTGTATGAACGCGGAAATGCCGATCTGAAAACCGAAATAGGCCATGGTTCGGATCTTTTCGTGAAGTGGGGAAACAGCAGGGTGCGAGCTGAAGTTGCCGGATTCTGGTATCACATCTCAGACTACGTAGCTTTTGAGCCGACGGGCGAAATTTTTACCGACGACAGAAACCGCAACTGGGATATTTATGAATACAGTGCCCATGATGCACGCCTTATAGGTGGTGAAGCGCAAATTTCTTTTCAGCTGACTGAAAAACTGGAAACCCGTTTTTCAACCGATTATGTGAGAGGAAGCAGACTTGATGATGATTCGCCGCTGCCCACTATGCCGCCTCTTCGTTACCGGATACAAACGCGTTATGATACCGGCAGATGGTGGGCCGGGGGGAACCTGAGAATCGTGAACAGCCAAAATCGCGTTGTGGAAGAGGAACTCCCGACTGACGGCTATGCACTGATTGATATGTTTGCCGGCTTGCGGTTCGACCGGAATGGAATGCACCGTATCTCCCTCAGAGTGGACAACCTGGCCGACACCCTCTACAGAGACCATCTCTCCAGGATTGACCGTACAGAGTTTGGCTCACCCATGCCGGGAAGAAACATCAGGCTCTCATACCGGTTTATTTTCTGAACGGTTTCTCAATCCAATTTCGAAACTGGTTTATTATTCGAATAATTTCTCAGAAGACTAATCCGTTGTGATATCTTTTAAAGGATACCAGCTTCAAGAGAGTGGCGGAAAGGATCCGATTGTTTTAGAAAAGAATCTCACCTATTAATTCCGTACCTTTCAGTTCACTTTTTAAAGCCCGGCTTTTTATTTGAAAGCGGGCTTTTTTCATTTTATCCCCTATATGACATTTACTTCGCTGAATCTAACTGATCCAATCCTCAGATCATTAAAAAAAGAAGGATACACCGAACCCACCCCCATTCAATCTCAAGCCATTCCAATCGCACTCAAAGGTACAGATCTTTTGGGTTGTGCACAGACCGGAACCGGTAAAACGGCCGCCTTTGCCATTCCAATTTTGGAACTTCTGAGTAAAAACAAGAGTACAGATCGTAACAGAAAAATCAGAAGCCTGATAGTTACACCAACTCGCGAACTGGCTATCCAGATTGATGAGAGTTTTCAAAATTATGGCCGATATACCGGCCTGAATACCGCGGTAATATTTGGCGGTGTAAACCAAAAAAGCCAGGTAAAGAAACTGAAACAGGGTGTTGATATCTTAACCGCCACACCCGGCCGCCTGCTCGACCTGATGAACCAGGGATTTATTTCTATCTCTGATGTTGAAATATTTGTACTGGATGAAGCAGACCGAATGCTCGACATGGGTTTTATCCACGATGTGAAAAAACTGCTTGCTGCACTCCCGCGAAAGAAGCAGACCCTTTTCTTTTCGGCTACCATGCCGCCAGAGATTGTGAAACTGTCTAAATCAATCCTTCATAACCCCAAAAAAGTAGAAGTTACTCCCGAATCTTCAACAGTAGAGGCCATTCAACAGGGTCTTTATTATGTAGATAAAGGAAATAAGAAGAATCTGCTGGTTGATGTTCTGCAGGATCATTCAATCAAATCGGCACTCGTTTTTACCCGTACCAAGCACGGTGCAAATAAAGTGGTAAAGCTTCTGAACGGGAGCAACATCCAGGCAGAGGCCATTCACGGAAATAAATCACAGGCAGCACGTCAGAGAGCTTTGGGTAATTTCAAGGATCAGCGAACCCGCGTGCTGGTGGCTACCGATATTGCTGCCCGCGGAATCGATGTGGATGAACTTCAATATGTGATCAATTATGAAATTCCAAATATTCCGGAAACCTATATTCACAGAATTGGCCGTACAGGCCGAGCCGGATCAGATGGAACCGCACTCTCTTTCTGTGATGCACAGGAAAAAGCCTATCTCCGCGATATTGAAAAACTGATCGGCAAAAGAATTCCAATTATAGATGAGCACGACTTTCCGCTGACAGATCATAATCCGCCGGAGCCTGAAAAGCAGCAGTCGCGCAAACCACAAAAGAGCCGAAATAATGGAAGCCGAAAAAACGGTGCACGGTCAAAAGCGAACAGGTCAAATAAAAAGAGAGTAAGACGCCAACGGTGAAACGATTTTTATGTCATTCTGAATTAATTTCAGAATGACTTTTCGTTTTTTTCATAAGAGATTATGAAGGTGATGAACCTTACACTGCTCCGGTAGTTAAAAGACAGGCCGTCAAAACAAAATATTTAAAGGGAGACAGGCTCATTCAGCATGTTCCTGAATTTGTTGTTACTACAGCCCCTGAAGCCTGATTTTTTTCTCAGTAAGCTCTCCTCTTTTCGGTAGTTTCAAGCTAAAACAATAGCTTTTTTCGTGTTTCACTTGTTGTACTGACCGGTTCGTGTATCTTAATCGATTTTTCAAAACACGCCCGCCGTTTAAATAAAAAGCCGTCAGTTTTTTAAACAAAAAAGTTTTTCCTTCCTTTAGCCCGCATTTCTCACACTCAAATTATTTGAAAACGAAATGCACTTAATTGTTATCAACTTATAATTCAATATAAAATTTTTTAAAAAAACACCCTGTCAAACGCTGCGAAATTTAACCGTGAGCTGCGTTGTCCCAAAAATGGTTTGCTCAACGTACTCAGGTACGTTTCCGCCACCATTTTCTCCCGACCGC
>SLGL01000113.1 GCA_007123785.1 Balneolaceae bacterium | reverse complement strand
CGGCGAAGGTTGCCATAAAATCCACAGTACTGATGGTTTCATCCGTTTCAAAAGAATTGGTGATTCCATCCGGCCAGCTTACAATAAAGGGTACTCTGAGGCCACCTTCAAAAATATCGGCTTTATGTCCGCGAAAGATATAACTCGGGTTATGGCCAGCATTGGCAAGCTCAGGATAATCAGATCGAGGTGAAGCCCCATTATCAGTTGTAAAAATAATGATTGTTTCCTTCAGGATATTATTCTGTCTCAGGGCCTCTGTAATCTGCCCCACCACATCATCAACCTGCAGTACAAAATCCCCATACATGTTGGAATTGCTTTTGCCCATAAATTCCGTTATTGGTAGAATAGGCGTATGGGGAGCCGGCAAGGCATAATACAAAAAGAAAGGCTGCCCGGAATCTGCCTGCCGATGAATATATTGAACCGACTGATCGGTTAGGTGAGGCAGGACATCCACATGGACAAAATCTGAGCCGGTCAGCCCTTCTCTCCAAAAGCCCTTTTGATCGTAATTTACAGTGGTTTCTGTGGGAATAGATGTAGGCATATTGTCTTCGACATAAACATACGGAGGCATGTCAAGTGATGCAGAAAATCCATAGGAATAACTAAACCCACGATCATTCGGACCATTTTTAATAGGCTGGCTATAATCGACATCCGGCCGAACGTTGGGGCCATCAAGATTCTCAGGTGGAGTCCCAACAAATTCCCAATCCCAGCCAAGATGCCATTTTCCTATAAAAGCTGTATGATAATTACTCTCTTGCAGCATTTCACCGACAGTAAGGCGCCCTTCAGAAATCAATGGCTCAGAGAATCCCCAGGTAACACCTCTTTTTAGCGTGGACCGCCAATTGTATCTTCCTGTCAAAAGGCCGTACCGGGTTGGGGTACAAACAGCAGAAGTTGTATAGGCCTGGGTAAATTTGACTCCTTTTTCTGCCAGTCGATCAATATGCGGGGTTTCAAAGGCTGAATCCTCATTATAAGAGGAAACATCTCCATACCCCATATCATCCGCTAAAATGATGATAATATTTGGCCTGTTATCACTTTGTGAAAAAACATCGGAACATAAAAATGTGAGTATGAGAAGTATTAGAGTTTTTTTCATCAGAAATAATTAGGTATCTGTGTTAATTATAAATTTTGTTTTAGAATCAGGCTATTTTTTTGAATTCAACGTTTTAACGTCGAACTCACATACACCTAATCATAGAAACCCTCCCGGGTATTTTCCTTTATAATTTTCTGTAATCTGTTGAGCACTTCCTTCTGCTCCTCAGACAGTTCATCTAAAGCAATGGGTGAATGCTCTTCCAGGGGGTCTTGTGACAAGTCATAAAACCGGCCATCCGGGTAATACTTATATTGATGAGTTCTTGCAAACTCACCTCCGGGCCCATCAGGATCGTTATTACGAAACATCCACATGTACAACCAATCCCGGAGTTCTGCATCCTCTCCGTATAAAACAGGTGCAATATTCTGACCGTCCAGCTCTAAGTCATCTGGAATTTCTAAACCGGCAATCTCCGCAAGAGTAGGAAAAAAATCTGTAAATCCAATTAAATTGTTATTCACGATTCCTTCAGGTATAATCCCCGGCCAATTGGCAATGAGCGGAACATGGGTCCCCCCTTTTGTAAGGCTCAATTTTGCCCCAACAAATTCTTCACCATTTACCATGGAGACAATTCCCCGATCTGTACCGTTATCGGAAGTAAAAATGATGAGCGTATTCTCCCGTAGTCCCAGTTCTTCCAATTTGTCAATGGTACGGCCTACAAGTTTATCTGTATATTCTACCATATCTACGAAATAAGCTTCATCTCCCCTTCCGGGCTGCTCTTCATCATCACCTTGACGAGCTGCAGGATCCCAGGTGGGTGAATCGGGTGTTGGTTCAAATGGCCAATGAGGTAAAATCATTGGATAATAAACCAAAAAAGGCCCCTCCTGATGTCTTTCTATAAAATCCAAAACATGATCATTAATGATATCGGGTCCGTATTCTCCTTCAAAAAAATCTGCTTTTTCACCATTGATTGCCAATCCGGGATTCGGATAACGATTGGCAATCGGGTTATCACCACGGCCGCGTCGCGTAACCTGCCACAGAGCGTACTCATCAAAGCCAAATTCATACGGTGATTCGAGATCTCCGCCAAGCTGCCATTTGCCTCCGATGAATGTTGCGTAGCCGTTATCCTGAAACAGGTTGCCAAAAGTATAAATTTCAGGATCCATTTCACCAAAACCTATATAATTCCGGCTGTTATATTTTCCACTCATGATTTTCACCCTGGTTGGCGTACACACGGGAGTTGCGTGAGCTTCATTAAAGCGAATCCCGGTTTCCGCAAGCTTATCAACTACAGGAGTTTGATACGTTTCTCCTCCATACGCTCCAATCGTTTCAAATCCCTGATCATCTGTCATTATTAAAATGATGTTTGGGGATGTATCGTAATCTGGCTGTCCATCTCTGTTCTCTGCATTACCATTGCACCCGGATACTAACCAAAACAATGAAATTAAAAGGGCGAATATAACAAGTGCACAAGCGAGAAACTTGTTTGAGAGTGTAAATGTGAACATTATGTGGTGGTTCGGTTAATGTTTTGACCTGAGTTCGATTAATAATATGTCGATTGAGACCCTGAAAGTCCCCTCCTTTCCAAGTGGGGATTTAGGGGTGGTTGGAAAAGACTATGAATCAAATTTTTAATCTGTGGCCATGAAATAATGCAGTGAACCACCCTTCAACTACGCATTAAGCTTCGTAGAACAGGTGTTCCCGCCAATTGATTCAAGGACGGGTATACCGTAATCAAAAAGTTAAACTATGATAAAATAATTATGGGTAATGTCAGTCTTGCCCCCTCCATAGGAATAGGATTGGAAGAAGGGGAACCTCATTTTTTCAAAATTTCAGAATCGAACTCAGGTTTATAAGTTTATGCTAATGATATAGAAAACTTTCTGTTATTTCCTCAACCCAGTACCGAAGCCGTTCCTGTGGTGTCATTTCAATTTGCGGGTAATTGGGGCTGTAGGTTTTCGATTCTTCCCGGATTACCGGCACACCGTTTTTTGCAAATCCTTCACCTCGTTCACTCAGGTGATCGCCCAAACGGTGTCTCCACAATTCCAGCTCGCCTTGATACTCTTCAAGGACAGCCAGGTTGTGCAGTTCTTGTGGATCTTCGGCCAAATTGAACAACTGCTCTTCGCCATTAGGAAAAAACCAGATATATTTCATTTCTCCATCTGTAAGGCCGCTCCAGTAGTTTTCTTCGATATATGTGGTGTTATGTTCCAGGTCGATCCAGGGCCTCCAATCAGCCTGAGGGTCCTTCACAAGACTCAACAAAGAGGCCCCATCCATTGCATCAGGTACTTCGGAACCGGCTGCATCCAAAAAGGTCGGCAAAATATCCCGAAGCTCCACCGGATTGCTCAATGTCTGCCCTCTGTTGAGATCACCGCTAAAATTTTCCGGCCATTTCATTAAAAATGGTACGGCAGCGGAACCTTCATAGGCGTAAGTTTTGCGCCAGTGATGGTGATCGCCCAACATATCTCCGTGATCGGAGGTAAAAATGATCAGGCTGTTTTCGTACATGCCTTTCTGTTTCAGCATGGATACGATTTCACCTATCTGATCATCGATCTGTGTTACCAGGCCATAGTAGTGACGACGACTATTGATGGCATGATCGGCTCCAAAATCACCAAACGCCGCATTCGGTGTTTCAGGAAAATCTGCGAAGCGTTCGGCCCATTTGCCCACGGGTGGCGCCGGGATCTCTGTATTTTCATACATGTCAAGATAACGCTGAGGTGGATCATAAGGGCTATGAGGGCGTGCGAAGGAGATTTTCAGAAACAGTGGGGCGTCCAGATCATAATTCCCGATCAATTCCACAGCAGTTTGGCCGGTCCATACGGTTGGGTGCAGCTCCTCGTCCAGTGGATAAACGCCGGCACGGTGCTCATTCCAGCCGATTCCAAGTTTATCAGGGTCCTGTCCGGGTGCGTTCAGCTTGAACCAGTTTCGGTAATCGCTGATAAATCCTTCGGATTCAATACGGCCACTTGCATCGACCAGCGTACCATGAAAACCGTGAAGGGCTTTTTGGGGGAACCAGTGCATCTTACCAATACCAAAGGTATGATATCCCAGATCACGCAGCATCTGCGGCATTTGAAATTCGTACTCCCTGGCTACCCGTCCGTAACCAAGCATACCGTTGTTCCAGGGAGCCTGACCAGTAAGCAGAGCTGCTCTCGCCGGGGTGCAACTTGGCACTGAACTATATCCGTTTTCGAAATGCACTCCGTCTGCGGCCAGGCGGTCAAAGTTCGGGGTAATAACTGCCGAATTACCAGCATACCCAAGAGCATCGGCCCGGTGCTGATCGGTCATAATCAGAATGATGTTAGGCTGGTTTTGTTCCGGCTGAACCGATGTCTGATTATTTTCTGAAGCACAGCCAAAAAAAACAAAAACAGTAAAACTGATCAAAATCAACTTTCTGACAGTAATCGGTTTTTCAATTTTCTTAAAGGTCAGAAAAGGTTTTTCAATAAATTCCATATTCTCTGTTCAAGTGATAAGTACACGTGGTGTTAAAAGTGAATTTATATATTCAATATTCGAAGGCTTTGCAAATAATGAATAATCTATAACTTAAAATGAATCAATTATAATATTCAGGTGTCCTCTAATTATTTCCTGAATCTAAATTAGAATTAAAACAGTTTACAAGTTGGGAATTGAGCTCATAAAATCCTAACCCGGATATCTCACAGTAATTTATTTAAACATCACGTATGTTATTGATATATATTTGTTTGAAATCCGTCTTTTATGTTATAAAAAATTGCAGAGTGTATTT
>SLGL01000303.1 GCA_007123785.1 Balneolaceae bacterium | reverse complement strand
TGTGGGAAGGATGCTTGCACATCAGCTCCAAAGAACAAACCTCTGTTTGCTCTCCAGAGGAGATTTTTTTTCTCCTCTCATTAAAAAAAACCGTAAAACCGGTATACTGTTCAAATGGCAGGTTTTTAAACTAAAAATAGCCCTTACCACTTAAGTAAAGGCTATCTGTTTTTAGTTCAGTAAAAAAGGCAATTACAGGGATCTATCTGCTCTCCTGACCTGTATTTACATAGCGAATACATTGACCCTGATTACGGAAACCGAACTCTTCCCAGTCGCCGTTCATACAGTCCATTCTGGAAGTAGGATCAAGGTCATCGAGTTCAAAATCAAAAGTAGTATCATTTATGGTAATATAGTCAGCATAAGAAAGAAACGTGCCATCCCATCCAGAACCAATACCAACTTCAATACCTACTACTTCAAATTCATCAAGCCATTCATCATCCAGAGTTCGGTTGAATACGAAGCAATCATATGGGTCGCCAGCTTCATCACAACCACCAAAACCTACCCAGGAACCGTCTACAAATTGAGGAATTCTCCAGTAGTTCGCATTCAGCAGATTTTCTGTAATCCACTCATCGGTGGGTGCATCAGGCCCAGTAGTTGGATATCCATTATATGCACCTTCCCATTTTAGCAGCCAGGAGTTACCGGAACCATCATCGACAAAGACGCCAACAGCCGGAGTTAAGTGGCCCGGGGTTAGAAAAACCACAGCTCTTTATTTTAGTCAGGGCGACAGGATTTGAACCGCGAAGCACTGCTTCGCAAGATTAATGCCCAGATCAATTATTCCTGCCCACAAAAAAAGCCGGGGTTGGAAAAACCACGGCTCTTTATTTTTGTCGGGGCGACAGGATTTGAACCTGCGACCCCTCGGCCCCCAGCCGAGTGCGCTACCGGACTACGCCACGCCCCGATTACCTGAATTCACAAAACAATGGTTTAAATCATTCATCTAAACCGAAACAGATTTTAAAGATACCAGTGTACTGCTCAAAACTCAATAGAAATGAACGGATTTTGTTCTCAGAGTTCTTGTTCTGCAATCATTCAGACCGTATGGCTCAATTAGAAGGCAGAACCAAAATTTTATATGCCTTATAGCTGTTAGCCGTCAGGTATCAGCTTTTATTTTCCTTTTACATAACACTTCCCTTACGCTTTGGCACCGGTTTTGGGCAGAATTTAAAATCTTACTCACAACACCTTAACTCCACGGGTCTGTCGCCTCTACAATCCATCCGTCCAGCGGGTTGCGGGGATTGGCACTGCAGTGCAGAAAATGCTCCGGTTTTTCCACAATGCCGAGGGATACTGCACGATTTTGGATTTTCAATGATTGTTTGTCGATCTCATCCTGTTTGTAGAGAGACTGCAGAAACAGCTCCCTTTCCCAGATGTGAACTCCTTCCGGTTTGTCCGACGGACCGTACTCCTGAAAAACAGAGAGCATCCATGACGTCTCCAGGTTGGATGCACCGTTCCTGAATATCAACATCACCGCTTTCGACGTGAACGCCTTATACGACTCCAGCAGGTCGGGCAGTGAGCCCCAGGCCGTGTTTGCAATCATAACAATCCGGTCAGGAAGAATGGAGTAGTCGTAAATCCGCAAACCTCTTTTTTCACAGCTCCATCTCAGCCCGTTTACCATTTTTTGGGTGATCAGCGGCTGTACAAATAGCGGTACTGATCCCGCAATTCTCAGTTCCGTGAAAAATACCTCTTTCGCTTTTCTGGTTCTTCGTCTCATCGTTTTCATCGTTTTTAATTCATAGCCTCTGTATATATGAGCAAAAAAATGCCAATTCCTTACAGATCAATTCACCACAGCTTTTATTTACCCGCTGATTTGGGTATTATTGAACCGGAATAAAAAAACCTGAAATCTGACTGATTAATCCTACGAAGACATGAAAATTCACGAGTATCAAGCGAAAGAATTGTTCAAAAAATATGGCATTGCCGTACCCGGCGGCGTAGCCACCTCCTCTGTTGATGAAGCCGTTAAAGCTGCTGAAGAGATGAAAGCAAAGGGCACCAGCCTGTTTGTGGTAAAAGCACAAATTCACGCTGGTGGACGCGGCAAGGGACGTACCAAGAAAAACAATGCCAAAGGCGTGATTCTCTGCAAAACGATCGATGAAGTAAAAAAAGCCGCCGAATCACTTTTGGGAGATACTCTCGTGACCATCCAGACAGGAGAGGAAGGCCAGAAAGTTAAAACCATCTATGTAACCGATGGAGTGGATATCGAAAAGGAGTTTTATTTGGGCATTCTGCTGGACCGCGCCAAAAGCAAGAATGTAATTATGGTTTCAACCGAAGGCGGTGTGGAGATTGAAACAGTGGCCGAAGAGACTCCCGAAAAGATTGTGAAGGAGTGGGTGGAACCGGGTATGGATCTTCAGCCAAATCAGGCACGGCGCCTTGCTTTTGCCCTTGGGTTTGAAGGCGATGCTTTTAAAAAGGCAGTGAAATTTATTGCTGCGCTCTACAAATTTTACGTAGAGAAAGATGCCGATATGGTAGAAATTAACCCGCTTGTGCTCACCCCCGGCGGTGATGTCATGGCACTCGATGCCAAAGTGACGTTTGACGGCAACGCAACCTATCGTCACAAAGATATTGTTGAACTGCGCGACACCGCCGAAGAAAACCCGATCGAACTGGAAGCCTCCAAATATGATCTTAGCTACATCAAGCTCGACGGAAACGTGGGCTGTATGGTGAATGGTGCCGGACTGGCGATGGCCACGATGGATATCATTAAACTTTCCGGCGGTGAACCGGCCAACTTCCTGGATGTGGGCGGCGGCGCCAACGTGGATACGGTAAAAAACGGCTTCCGTATTATTCTGGAAGACCCGAGTGTGAAGGCGATCCTCATCAACATTTTTGGCGGGATTGTTCGCTGCGACCGGGTGGCCAACGGCGTAATTGAAGCAATTAAAGATCCCGAAATTGCCAAAAAAGTGGAAGGTGTGCCAATTATTGTACGATTGCAGGGCACCAACGCCGAAGAAGCCAAAGAGATTATCGACAACAGCGACCTGAATGTGATTTCGGCCGTGCTGCTGAAAGAAGCCGCCGAAGAAGTTTCAAAGGTGCTTGCTGCATAATTTTTCAACCTGCTCTCTTACAAGAAAGTCCCGGTTATACGATAGCCGGGGCTTTCCTTTTTTATTTCATTCTCATTTATTGGCTGATTGCTGATGGAAATATCGAAAGTTCACCATCTGCCCTCTCTTCTCTTTTGTCTAAAGGAATACTCAACTCCTGTTTACTCTCCATAAAACGAATAACATCAAACAGCTGCCGTTTTTTGATTCCGCTGCCCGGGCCATTAAATTCTTCAAGTGCTTTGTTGATCTCTTGAAATAGTTCTTCCCAAAATACTTGTGTCCACATTTCAAAAACAGCGGCCTGATACCTTATATCATATGAGGGAATTTTTGATTATCGATATGGGGTGTTATGTTCTGCGCAAGTTGAGTGCATTGTTTAAAGTTATTATTTATAATCGACTACTTATTTCATTGAGTTTTTGATTTAAAAAAAGGGATTTTGCAGAGCTCCTTTAGAATAAACAGAGGAAAAAGAATTCATCAGCAACTACAAAAAAACATACGGATGGCTAATGGCTATTAAAATACTTACCACAGCTGACATACACATAGGAAGAACATCTTCTGGAGCTGTTCAAATTGGTGATAATAGTTCTACAAGAAATGCATGGGTGCGAATTACAGATTATGCTATTGAAGAGGATATTCATGTTTTAGTAATAGCAGGAGATATTGTAGAACATGCCAACCGCTATTTTGAAGCCGCAAGTGCTTTGGAAGCAGGGTTGGCAAAACTGGATCAGGCCGGTATATCAGTTTTTCTTGTATCAGGCAATCACGATTACGATGTTCTTCCCGCCTTAATGGAAAGGCGTCAATTTGAAAATGTTCATTTTTTAGGTCAGGGAGGAGATTGGGAGTTCAAAACAGTAGAAATTGCCGGTCAAAAGATTCAATTTGCCGGATGGTCCTTTCCAAAAATGCATTATTATAATGATCCTCTGTATGATTTTCCTGAATCAGAAGTTGACAAGAATGCCATCTGTATAGGGTTGATTCATGGTGATTACGAAAACAAAGAAAGCTCTTATGCTCCCTTACAACTTAATACCATGACCGGTAAAGGGATAGACATTTGGATTATGGGTCACATACATAAGCCGGAACAATTCAATACTGCTCCATTGATCTTTTATCCCGGTTCACCTCAGGCTTTAAGTGCTAAAGAAAAGGTAGAGCACGGAGCAGTTTTGCTAACCGTGAGTAAACAAGGAACCATTCAGAAAGAAGTTGTCCCTTTTTCCTCTGTACGATATGAAGAGATTGAGATTGATATAAGCGAATGTAGTGAACAAGATGAAATTCGGGCTAAAATTATTGATAATTGTGATTCCTTTATAAAGAATAAAATTGAGAGAAGTGACTATTTAGAGCTGCTCAGTTTTGATGTAATCCTAACAGGTACACAAGTTGATATCTCAAAACTTGAAGAATGGATTGAAAATTGGGATATCCACGAGTTTAATAGAGACATTGGAGGACTTCAAGTTTCAGTAAGAAAAGTGGATAATCAGTGTAAAGCACAGGTTGGAGATTTAGAAATCTTGAGTAAAGAACCCACTCCTGCAGGAATTTTAGCAAAGATCCTTTTGGATTTAGAGGCAGGAGATTCATCAGAATTTCTGGAAATGATGAAAAAAGATGGATTGTCTTCCATTAAAGCACTCAATTCTCATAATACCTACCTGCCGCTAAGGGACTCTGAAATGATTATACAAATTAACATAGATGATTTGGATAATCTGATTATTCAGGAGTGTCACCGACTACTATCCGAATT
>SLGL01000349.1 GCA_007123785.1 Balneolaceae bacterium | reverse complement strand
TATGAGCGCTACCCGAAGTGGTCCAAGCTTGGAAGAATGGTAACGGATACCCGTGCAGCAGTTGATGCGCTTGAATCCCTTGATTTCGTGGACAGCGAAAAGATCTTTCTGACCGGTTATTCGCTCGGCGGCACGGTCAGCCTGCTGACTTCTGCCCTGGACGATCGTATTGCCGGAACAGCGGTGTCCAGCGCGTTTACACCTTGGCGAGCCAATACGGAGCATATTGAAGGGGCTGAAGCATATTCCCACCTTTTCGGTTTGCTGCCGCGGCTTGGCTTTTTTATCGGCCATGAGGAAAAAATACCCGTGGATTTCCCGGAAATTATATCCATGATCGCCCCGAGGCCTCTGTTTGTGATCTCCCCGGAGCTGGACCGGCATGCCGATTTTGAAAGTGTAAAACAAACGATGAACAGCGTTGAATCGGTCTTTTCGTTATATGATGCATCCGATCAACTACAGTTTGAAACTCCCTATGATTTCAATCGGTTTTGGCCAGATCAGCGCGAGGATATGGTGAGCTGGATTGAGGAGCTGCTGGGTTCAGATTAATGAAATGTTAAGTGCATAATTACGGGCAGGAATCATCAGCTTCCTCTCCACATAAAGTAAAAAAAGAAGGGCTTTTTCTGATTCCCAAAATCTGCGTAACACTGCGTTTCATCCGCGTAACTCTGCGAAAAACTGACACTATAAATAATCTGCTCCCTTGCGTACGATCCTGTCACACTTGTTCTTTCCAGATTCCGATCGCAAAAAAGCACCATCCCAGAATAAAAGCGATACCCCCGATTGGTGTAATCATCCCGAGCCAGCCAGTGTCGGTGAGTGTGAGCAGGTAGAGGCTGCCGGAAAAAATGAGGATCCCCGAAACCAGGGAATAGCCGCTCCACTTGAGCCATCCGGATTCTTTCATCCGCATTGAAACGGCTCCCAGAATCATAAGGCCGAGAGCGTGATAAAAGTGATACTGAACAGCGGTTTGATACACATCAAACCGATCAGGTGTGAGCATTTCCTGGACTACATGCGCGCCAAAAGCACCGAATGCCACCGCAAGTGCCATTAAAGCAGTGCCGGTTGTGAGAAAGTATTTTGCCATCATGTACTTTAGTTAATCCGGATTCGATCAGGCAGGTGACAGATCTTTTATCATCTTGAAGTTGAATCATCTCTCAGATGTAACGGGCAGGCTGCCCGTTGTACGTTTTATCCTTCAAAGCCATTGTTTTTGTGAGTTCCGTCACAAAACGGTTTTGTAGATGAACCACCGCAACGGCACAATGCCACGCCTTTGTCCGATGTATGCTGGCCAATCGAAGCCGATTCCATCGTATAGCTGCCTTCCAGGATTGCAGGCCCGTTTTTCATCAGTTTGATGAGAAGTTTGCCGTGTTCCTCGTCTTCAATTTCGGGCATTTTGGACTTGTCTGCTTTTATATCGGCTTTCCACTTGATCTCCTGATGTGAATTATCGCAGGCTGGCTTATTTGATGAGGCCCCGCATCGGCAAAATGCAAATCGGGTGTCTTCCAGGACGGTGTTGCCTTCGTGATCCTGCACTTCAATATCTCCGAAAAAATAGACAGGGCCGTTTGGTCTGAGTACAATCCGGTTTCGTGAAGAGGGTTGTTCGGAGCGGCCATTCTTTTTCATTTCATACTGTAATGCACCGGTCGGGCACTTTTCGATTACATTTGCAACCGCATCAGCAGAGGCGTTATCGGGCTGTATCCAGGGCTTCTTATTTATATCAAAAGCTTCAGGGAGCCCCCGGACACATTCTCCGGCATGGATACACCGCTTCAAATCATACGTTACATTAATCTCTTCACCTTCGTAGGTATGAATTTTTTTCTTCATCGACTCTATCTTTTCAAGTTATTTTTGATACTCAATAAAAGGCTTTCATAGTACAATTAAAAAAATCTTAACAGTTCTCTACAGATTAACACAGAAACAAGAGATACTGTTCCGGGACAATCCGTTTTTCAAATTCTTATATTACAGTAAGATAGGCAAAATATTTATTAACCTTATATTCACCAGACATCGAAGGCAGATACCTGGTAAAATTGGGATCAGGGGTGTGTAAGGGCGTATACCAACAGATTCACACCAAAACGAAGGGCGGCCTGTATAACTTCATCCGGATTGGGATGCTCATCATACGCCCAGCCATCGGCGGGGTTCGATTCATAAGTATAGAGCAAGACCATGCGTCCGTTTCGGTAAACAGCAAATGCCTGTGGTGGTTCACCGTCGTGTTCGTGTACTTTGGGCGGACGTCCCTCCGGAAATTCATACACGATGTTATAAATGGGGTGATCCGCCGGGAGTTCAAAAAATTCTTCATCGGGGAAGATGTTTTCAAGAATGGGACGGACGTATTGGTCAAAACCATAATCATCATCTACATAGAGAAAACCGCCATTTTCGAGATAATTACGAAGATTTTCCATCTCGGCGTCGTTAACGGAGATATTCCCGTGGCCGGTCATAAACAAAAACGGGTAATTAAAAATATCGCGGCTGCCGAGCTGAACGTCATCATACCGCGAACTGACACGAACAGGAACCTCTTCTTTTAAAAAGTTGAGCATATTAGTGAGGGCCGTTGGAGAGCTGTACCAGTCGCCTCCGCCGCGATACTGAATGCGGGCAATTTTAAACTCTTCATTGTTCTGAGCCTCAAGCACCGGCACCAGTGCAAATGGAAGAATAAAAATCAGTATAGCAAATAGATGTTTCATGAAATCAATCCAGTGATCAAATATCGCAAGTGGCTGGAATCCCAATTTTCAAAACTGCAGAATGTACACATGTATCTTTTCCCTTTATATTCGATTATTTCAACGGGAAACTGATGTGCCTGTTGCCTTAAATTACACAAACTCATCCAGATCTTTCTTTTTATTTGCACCCTTTAGTATGTCATGAGCCTCTTCGTGAGCTTCATACGGCTCAAGGTGCAGAGTGATAACCGCATCGGTTCTGAGGGCGTCAATCAGTTTTCGTTCGAGCAGAGTTGCTTCGTCGTGTGCATTTTTCAGGGAGATGTCATCATCAAAAACCAGGTGCAATTCCACCCAGGTGGTTTTACCCGACGTGCGGTGTCTCAGGTGATGCCAGCCTTTGATCGTTTTTCCCTTCTCTTTCTTCAGTACATTTTTCAGAGCCCGGTCGATCTCGGGATTCCGGGTATCCATCAAACCCCGGATAGAGAAACTGAGCAGTTTGTACGCTTCATAAATAATGTATCCGGCAATCATCAAACTTACAACCACATCGACAAACAGCCACCCGGTATAATGAATCAGCAGCAATGCCACCACCACTCCGCCGCTCGTCCACACATCAGTAAGCGTGTGCTTTCCATTGCTGATGGCAATCATGTTATGTTCGCGCCTTCCAACCTTCAGAACATAAATGCCCAGCAGAAGATTGATCAGTGCAGCAATAACCAGCAGCACAATCCCGGTTTCCATGTTGTTGATTTCGATGCCGGTGATAGCACTCAACATCGCATGATACACAATAGTGATTCCGGCAACGATGATGATTGCTCCCTCTGCACCTACCGACAGAAACTCAATTCGTTCATGTCCGTAGTGATGGTCTTCATCGGCAGGTTTTTGACTCAAGTAGTAACCATACACTACAAACATAACTGCAAAAAGGTGTACAACCGATTCGGCTGCATCCGAAAGGGCTGCTGTAGAGTTGGTCACGGCAAACGCACCGATCTTAATCGAGAGACTGATAACAGAAACGAACAGGCTGATGATTAGTGCTTTTTTTACGGGATCTCTGCCACTCATTCTATTTACTGAAAATTATTAAAATCAAAATGAATAATACTAAACTTAATTCCAACAAAAATGGACGAACCCGGTAGTAGTTGCATATTGAACACTGCTGAATCTTTTGCTTTCGCAGAAGAGTAGGCCCGGTCTCCCAATCTCCTTGTTGGCAGTGCACCGGCCGCTCTTCTTCGGTGCTTTTTTATATTCATATTTCAGATACGTCTTTCCTAAAGCAATGCTTACCATACCGATAGGATCAGAATGAAATGAAAATTATAGCGTTGCTGTTAGCTAAGGCAACGGTAACTATTTTATGTGCTATCCCTCTAATGATGTGTCAACTTCCATTGTTCGTATAAAACCCGCAATGTTTTTCATCGAAAAATATTGCAGTCTTATTGTTGTCCGGGTAATTCTGAACAGAAACATTGCGGGTTTCCCCGACATTACATCATTGACATGACACTAAATTACAGGTGACAAAAACATGCTAAAGAAAAATTACAACCCTGCCAAACTGCTCAAAGCAGCACTTATTCTCGTGATTTTTATTCTGGCCATTTTTCATCAGAATGCAGATGCACAACAGATGTTTGTGGATGATGCGGAAGTAACCACATACCGATCTTTTCAAATAGAGAGCTGGTACGGTTCTCGTGAATCTTGGTTTTTAACTGCCATCAGCCCTGTTCGCGGACTGGAACTGGGTACAGGCCTTGGATTCGATTCAAGGGATGGATTTGACCCCGCTAACTGGATTCTGGAAGCCAAGTTTGCGCCTGGTGATTTGGAAACAAATGGATGGGCTATTGGCGGTGTTGCCGGCATGCTCTACGATCTGGATGGTGATATTGAAGAGGTATTTGCCTACGTCCCATACAGCCAGATGATCTTCAATGACAGTTCTGTTTTACACATAAATGCGGGTATTGAAGCTGTGCAAGAGGAAGAGTGGGAATACGAACTGATAACCGGAATTCGAGGAGACTTTGGTTTAAACGACCGGTTTGCCATTCTTGCAGAAGTGGCAGCGGCTAATTTCAGCGACGCTTTTTTTCAAGGCGGAATAAGAATCTCACTGATTCCAGATCTTCTGGAGATGGACATCACCT
>SLGL01000422.1 GCA_007123785.1 Balneolaceae bacterium | reverse complement strand
CGTAATGCTGATACTCCCAAACTTATTACATCAGAAGGGCCAAAATATACCGAAGAAGAGCTGGCTGAGTTTAAAGAAAATGCAAACCGGGTAATGTCTCCTTTCAGGCCGGGCTCTCCTGATATTGACCCGCCCGCCGTTTATGGAGATGATTCCAAAAATGTGACCGTAAGCATTATCGGTAATTCATACTATCCGAAAATAATTGAGATCACACCGGGAACAACTGTGACCTGGATAAATGAAGATGTTTTCAGCTTTTTAGCTGGTGAGTTTTCAGGTATTCACAATGTGGTTTCAACTGAAGGCCCGACAAACCTGAACTCTCCAATGCTGGCTCACGCCGAGACCTGGAGTTACACATTCGAAGAAGAGGGTGAGTATACATATATTTGCACCCCTCATCCTTACATGCAGGGAAAGGTTAAAGTGAAAGCGGCAGAGCGCGATCTTGACATCGCTACGATTATGTGGCCGATGATACCAGCACTTTTTGCTTTAGGAATAGCCATATTGGCATGGCGGAAAAAACCTGAGTAGGATCTGTACTTTAATTTTAACATAAATCACCAAATAAAAGCGGAAGTTTGAAAGCTCCCGCTTTTTTTATGGGAGTCTGAATAGTCGTTCAAAATCATTAAATTTACGAATCAAAGAAATTCCTAACCCGCATTTCTCACCAAGAAATTTGGTTGTGGGCAAGGCGTCACGAAAATGGTGGCGGAAACGTACCTGATTACGTTGAGCAAACCATTTTAGGGACAACGCAGCCCACGGATAAATTTCGAAGCTTTTACACACTGTCACTTTTAAAAAGCCATAATTTTTCATTCAACTTATTATTTATCAATCAAATAAAAGTCGAAAACATAATTATTTGTGAGAAATGCGGGCTAACCTATTGAACGGAGAAGCGATGCTTGTATCAACCAAAGTTTCTGTACTTTTTTTATTTATCACACTATTCAGCAATAATGTGTTTGCACAAAACTATATTCCCACTGCCGAACAGCAGATAAAAGCGGCTGTCAGTCCCGCCCCGGAATCGATGCAGGAGGGAGCCAAGGTACTGGGCTATAATGAAGCCGGAGGACTGGTAACACTGCGCGAGGGTTCGAATAAACTGATCTGCCTGGCTGATAATCCCACTGACGACCGCTTCCACGTCGCTTGTTACTACCAAGGACTTGAACCGTTCATGAACCGTGGGCGTGAATTGAGAGCTGAAGGTAAATCGGGCGAAGAAGTGATCAAAATCAGACAGCGTGAAATTGAAGAGGGATCCCTTCCAATGCCTGAAAAACCGATGGCGCTTTATTCACTGACTGGTGATCCAGGAGGCTGGGATTATGAAACCAACCGCCTACTCTCGGCCCGTCCGCTTTACGTGGTTTATATTCCCTATGCTACAACCGAATCCACCGGAATCTCTGAAAATCCAGTCAGCCAGGGTGCTCCGTGGCTGATGAATCCCGGAACTCCCTGGGCACATATTATGGTAGGCACCGGCCGGCAACTCGGTGAAGAGGCCGGGGATTAATGAAATGATTTAATAGCTGGCTTAGGATGGTTAAGAACGGTGTAAAACACCAATCTAAGCTGTTAGAAATTACTGCAGAGCGATAAGAGGATAAGATCAAATTCCAGCAATCCATTTATGTTTTTCAAAATCATTAATGACTTTAGTCGGTGTTCACAGTAAATATGTTAAACGTATTGGATATCTATATCTGGCTTTCATGGCCTTGCAAATTAAGCTTCATCTCATCCAGCTTTTCACCCCCTTTAATACCAAAGTCAAGGGTTCGTATGGGAAACGGAATGGTTATATCATTTTCATCAAACGCTTTTTTGAGTCGTATAATTGCATCACTCCGGGCTTTCAGAAATACCGGCCAGTGCGGATCATTCAGATCGTTAACTCTAACCGGCCTTCTGACCGAAATAAGGATACCAGAAATAAAGTTGGCTGCGATATCCTGAAATGCAAAAGCAAGGGCCAAACTCAGTATACCGATACCGGCAAGAATAGAGGTGACAGCACGGTCGAGGTTTAATTTAGTCAGTGCTGTAAAAGCTACCAGTGCAAGTGAAGCCACATAAATAATGGTCGAAAATAGGTTGTTGAGCAGTCTTCTTTCCGAAATCTGATCGAAGAATTTACCTGATGTTCTTCGTATCCACCTGGAGAGCCAATACCCAACTATCAAAATAAGAATACTTGCAATCAAATTGGGAAGCAGTAGAATAAATTGTTCGGCCCATTCTACGAGTTTCTCCGTAATCAATTCAAGCATTGATTCCATATATAGTTCTTATTCTATTAAAGGAAGACATTTCCGTCTTTAAAAAACCAGCTCAACTAAACCTAAAATACTTGAGCAGTTTAAAAAAAAGACAAAAGACAAAAAATATAAGTTCCATTTCTCTGTTTTTATTTAAATAGGGAATGGTTTCCTTAAATACTTTAGTTATATAAAGAGATTAAGTAGTCTTTAAAGCAAATGTTTTTCGCACGATTTAAGAGTTTCGTCAGATCATGCCTGTTAGCACGATGAATTAAGTAGATGATTTTTTGCAACCATTATTCGTTCAGTTGAGCTTTTTAAAGACATTCATATATAAACCTGTTAATAAAATGTAATCATGGCAAAGAAGGTAACAGAAATAGTAGAAAAGCAGATCAGCAACTGGAGCAGGCAGAATACATTGGGTGAAATGCCGAAAAAAACGAATGGAAAAGTTATTTTTCCCGTGATTACTATTTCGAGAGAATTTGGCTCACCCGGAGCCGCCCTTGCCTATTATCTTGGTGAAAAAACGGGTTTTAATGTATGGGATAAAGAACTGCTGAAAGCCATTGCCGAGGAACTTGGAAGTGATCAGAAATTAATTGAAACACTGGATGAACGCAGGCAACAGGTTATTGAAGACGCTGTTTCTGCTTTTTTGACAAATGTGAAAACCAACGTTAACTATCTGCATTCTTTGATCCGTGTTGTCCGTACCATTGAAGAGCATGGCAGTGGCATTATTGTTGGACGAGGCGCAAATTATATATGTGACCATCCAGACTCCCTTCACGTACGGCTGGTAGCTCCGCTTAAGTACCGGATTGCCCACTATGCCAGTTGGAAGGAGATATCAACGGCAAAGGCAAAAGAACTGGCACTACGTAAAGACCGTGAGCGAAATGAATTTATTCGTCAAAATTTCCAGAAAGATGTTTCAAATCCGCTTGATTACGACCTGGTTATCAACTTCGAAAAGTTCAATATGGAACAGATGGCAGAACTTGTTGTTAGCGCTTATGAAATTAAGACCGGAAAGAAACTCAAACTGAAAATGCAGACCTGAAACGTGTAACATTCAAACCGGTAAACGAACCAATGAATTCCGTTTAAAACTTTCCGAACCTTAGCCCGATCATTGCTGAAACTCCTGACAGATCTGAATCACTGGTTCCTTCCAGATTTACATTGGCGGCATACCGGTAAAATACTCCCCCGCTAATTCGGAACCAATTCGTGAGATTGAGATGAATATTGGCTCCGGGCTGAATCACAAAGTAATGATCAGATGTTTTTTCAAGATTCACATCGCGGTCTCTGTATCGAACCTGACCCGATCCGATTAGAGCCTGTGCACCAAAATGAATCATATTGAGTGATTGATTTGTATACTCCACTTCAAATCCTCCGTAATTGGTTCGCATTTCGGGCTGTTCAACACCGGTAATGTTCCAGTTCACGGCATCGAAATTACTGCCAGTTCGGTAACTGCCCAGTCCCAGGTGTACAGCATGTCCATCTCGAAATCGCATCACCCAAGCGCCGCGGGTTCCGCGAAGATAGGCAACTTCACCATTCACGGATGTAATCCCGAAAACCAAGGCTCCGTATCCGCCGTGATTTATATCACCTGAAAAAAGAGTTTCGGCTTCCTGAGGATAAGCAGCGGAAGGTATCATCCATAATGAAATTAGTATAATAAAAAAGAGGCCTTTCATAAAAACTTCCCGAATTTAAAGGTGATAACTCCATTCAAACCGGAAAAGTCGCTGTCACTGAATCCAAACCGGTTGATGCCGCTCGTAAGTCGGTAACTTGCACCAGCTCCAATACGAAAGAAATTGGTTACATTCAATTCGACATTGACCCCAGGTTCAAATACGAAGTAAGTGTCTGCATCGTCATTTACGTCTTGATAATCTTTTTCGCGAAGCATCAGGCCGCCTGCGCCAATCAGCGAAGTGGCGGTAAAGTGCACGATGTTGTAAGAACGATTGGTGTACTCCACTATAAAGCCGCCGTATCCGTTCAGTGCATAAAGATCTTCTTCGGTGGATGGAACCGGAACTTCGTGATCGGAAACCAGTCCATAACCGCCACCCCCCAGGGAGATGGCGTGGTGTTCATCCAGATTCATAATCCAGCCCCCTCGCCCGCCAATCCAGAATCCGGTTGAACCGGCTACATTTCCAATTTTTAAGACAGGCCCGCCAAATCCGCCGTGAGAAACCTCTCCATCGAAAAGGGTTTGAGCCTGCTGGGCATATAAAGGGGAATATATCGCTCCTGATGTTATGAAAGCTGTTGACATTAATATTACAGCTAACATTTGAAATCTGTTCATAATCAATTGGGGTTAGATTTTTTATAAGTCCCTATTTTACGCAGGAAGAAAAGCAGTGTTACACATTTTTATACATATCCTATTAAATGATCACTCCATAGACCTTTCAAAATTTAATAGCCAGTTGGTCACATGATCTCTCCTGAACCCTTCACTTGACCTGATGAATACACTTTTATTATACCTTACATGTATTAACATATTAAACAAGTCATTAGAAATCTACTTGTAATATATAAAGGTGTTATGAATTAAATTCATACAATACTGAAACTTTTTCACACATCACTATAAAACAGT